>JAGLSW010001040.1 GCA_023135565.1 Candidatus Aminicenantota bacterium
GTCAATTTAGGTGAGCGCTATAGTTCGGTGGGTTTCGGTTTCGGCTGGGCTTTGATCTGCTGCAAAATCGCCTCTATCTCCTTGTAAGCCTGCTCTTCACCGCGAGGTATCAATTTTACCGCGGCTTCGTAACACTTGATGGCCATTTCTTTCTGCTTACCCCGTATAAAAGTTTCACCTAAACGGGTGTAAATAAACCAGGAATCGGGAAAATAATCGAGATTCAATTTGAAAATTTCCACTGCTTCGTTGAGCCTGTTGGTAGAAATTAGATAATTGCCTAAAGTATTGAGTTGGGACTCGGAAAAGTCGTATTCATTGAAAAAATTCTTCCGCAGCCGCTTATACTCTTCTACTCCCGCTGGAACCCCTTTTTTGGCAATTATTTTGTTCAGGGCGCTGATAAAACTCCTCTTAGGCAGGATACCGGGGCGATTGTAAAGCAAATTCGAGAGAGAGGTACATATTTCCACTATCCTGGGGCTTACTATATTTCCCAGTATAATTATAAGGTGATTATCGTCGATGATACGCCAGATGGCCACACTGCCTTCCCCTACATGCCAGGCGACTTGCTTTTTGACTTTTTCACTTGTTAAATTTACTATATTCCAGCCGTAGCCGTATGAGCCGCTGCCGGCGGCCGGCACAAAACCGGTAAACATCGATTCTTTGGATTTGTCCGTAAGTAGGGCGGTGCCGTTCAACGCTTTATGCCACAGCAGCAGGTCGTCTACCGAAGCATACATAGAAGAACCGCCATTACAGCGGAAGCGGAAGAAAATGGATTTTTTATCATTTGGGGTTTCGTGGTAAGGAGTGGCTAACTTTTTGACAACAGTATCGAATGGGATAAAACCGCTGTTTTTCATTTTTAGGGGATCGAGGATTTTTTCTTTTAGTACCTGTTCGTATTTTTTTCCCGTTACTTGCTCGATGATGGCGCCCAAAAGGGTATAACCGGTGATATAGCTGACTTTGACCCTGGAACCGGGTGCAAATTCTAAGTCCTTGCTTAAAAATTTTGAGACGAAATCTTTGACGGGAAAGGGATTAACCAGGGGAAGCTGCCTATATTCCACGTCCGGGATGCCGTGGGTGTGGGTCAACAAATGGTGGATGGTGATTTTTTTGCCCGTATCTTCGCGGTAATAGGGCAGGTAATCCCGGATGACACCGTCTGTTTTTAATTTGCCCTCTTCCGCTAATTTTAAGATTAGGGCGGCGGTAAACTGTTGGGTCATGGAATAAAGATAAAATTTCGTATCTACCCGGTTGGCAATATCCCAGGCCGAATCAGCCGGGCCGAAGGCTTTCTTGTAGATAACGCTGTCGTTTTCCACTACTAACACGACCCCGTTCAGCAGGCCGCGATTATAACAGGCATTAAGAAACCGGTCGATATTCGTTTTCTTGTCCGCGGCCAGCCCGTAACCTGTAACCAGCCAGATCATAAGCGATATTACTAATAATTTGAATAGCCACAGAGAACACAGAGAACACCGAGAAAAGCGGCCTGCGTTTGCCTGTGAAAGCTTTGCGGCAAATTTTTTCGTAGAAGTTTTTTGTTCAACTTCTATCGTTTGCGATAGTTTAGATTTTTTCATTTTTTGCATAACTTTTATCCTCTTCATTTTAGTATTACTTCCTGGAAGTTTATTAAAAAACAAGTTTTTGGGTGGAGCTAACACACCCCGTCGCTTCGGGGCAAAAAATAAAAAGCCCCTCAGCGCCACCTCCTGGCAAGTCTCAAGAGGGGAATGTGCTCGTAGAACTCTTGAGTGCTGAGATCGTAGTAACAAAAAAACTCATTTTAAATTTATAATTTTGCTCGTTTGAATTCATTTCGCACTGCGAGCTCCTTGTGCTCTGCCGCACAGCGGCTTATGGGCTGGGGGCGCCGCCCCCCTTTCTTGATAATAGTTTTCTCAGGCGGTTCTTCTCGTTGGACTGTCCGTACAATTCTTTTATTTTACTATAAACAGCAGCACTGCCGCTCCTGTCCTTTTTCTTTTCCAGGATCCCGGCCTTAACCCAGAGAGCAGGAATATAATTTTGATTAAATTCGAGACATTTTTCGATTTGTTCCAGGGCCTCTGCCTGCTTCCCGTTACGGGACAAAAACTCAGCATACCGGGTGTGGAAAAATTGATAATGAAAGTAGGTGTAAAAAGATAACTTGTGCTTCATGTCTAACAGGGCGGCAAAAGTTTTCCCGGCCCGGTCTATATTTCCCTCTTTCTCGTAAAGCAGGGCGGTGAGGTGAAGGAAATATTTGTAGGGTTTAAAAAAATTATCGGTGGATAAGTTGTATTTCTCTTTGAAGCGGTTCAACCATTCCAGTTCGTTTTTACACTCTTCGACTTTATTCAATTCCAGCAGGATTAGCCCTTTGAGCCAGTGAGCTTCGCCGGTGTCGGTGTTAATATCGTCGGAATCGAATACCTCTAAAGATTTTTTGACGTTCTTTAAGGCTTCCGCGTATTTACCTTCCAGGTAAAGGATAAAAGCCCGCACCGCCGTTACCCTGGCCTGCGCTTGATTGTCCTTTTTGACCCGGTAGTAATCGTCTAAAGCAGCCCGGGCTTTCTTGTATTCGGCTTTCAAAATATAAATGTCGGCCAGGCCGGTATAAGAATAGGGAACACTTTGTTCATCGTCCTGCACGGCCCGTTTTTTGAAATTTTCGGCATTTATCAGGTCGCCGGAATAAAAATAACCGTCGCCTAAAGAATCATAGGAGTTGGCTGTATTATCGAGTTCTTTATATTCATTGAATAATTCGCTGGCACGAGCATGATTGCCGGAAAAAGAGTGACAGTAAGCCAGGTGATTTATAGCCATAGTATACTGCGGGTCTAAATCTAACGCCGCTTCGTAAAAGGGGATGGCCTCTAAAGGCAGCCGATGTTGAAAATAAGCCTCCCCCATGTCGTAAAAAACCTCTTTGGAAAAAGGAAAACTGTCCTTCAACTGCTCCAGGTTTTTAATTTCTTCGGGGAAATTAAAACTCAACCTACTTGCCAGGGCCTGGATTCTCCATTTTAGAGGGTCGGTGAATTCTTCGGCCCGGGTCATTAACTCCAGGATCAGGCGGTGGGCCTTTATCCTGTCACCCCTGAAATTGTACAGGCGGGCCAGCAGGTATTTTGCCGCCGGTAGGTCGGCTGCTTTTTGCAGGTACTTTTCCGCTGCGCTCAATTCCAATCGCTTAAGATAATTGTTTCCTGTAAAAAAGTTCGAGAATTTCCGCCACTGGGCGCCGTAGATTTTGCTCACCTTTTTAACCTGGAGACCTTCTCCTTTGGCGTGGGAGAACCTATTGTATACACCGCTGCTGATAGTGTCCACCTGGATAGTCAAAAAAGAGCTTAAATACTCACCGGTACCCGTAATGGGTTTCTTGATTTTCTTTTTCTTCTTCTCATCATAATAGACCAATTTGGCATCTATATTGTAAAAGTTTTTATCTCTTGTCAGGGTTCCTTCCAATTCAAATTCGATATTGAACTTTTCTTTTAATAAAGCTAAGTTTTCTTCTATATCTTTAGCTCGCAAACCGGTAGGCACCGCCTCTATGTCGATGGCTTTGAACCTATCGAATTGGTTCAAGGATTGCTTGAGCAAGTAATTGATTTTCTCAGCCACCGCCGGTGTGACACCTTTTTTATTCTCGAATTTGTGGATGTAGATATAGAAATCCTCGTTGATAATCCAGGGGGTATCATCCCCATTAGTGAGAAGAAAATAGGCGGCCAGGGCGGCTAAAATCAAAATAACCGGGAATAACATATATTTGAGTTTGTTTTTTTTGGTTGAGGGAACCGTATCGGTATAGGCTTTGAATTTTTTTATCTTGTAAACTATATCCCCCAGGTTTTCTTTATCGGTGGATTTTTCTATCTCTTCTTGCATCACCTGCAGCTCTTTTTGATCTATTCTTTCCGTGGTAAAGGTATCGCCGCCACCCGCTTTTAATTGGGCGCAGCGGACTTTGAAAGCCTCTAAGTCTTCTTTTAACCGGGTAAAATTATCATATCTTTTCTTTTGATTTTTTTCTAAGGTTTTAAGAACGATGCGCTGCAGTTCTTCCGGGATATCCCGGCGGGAGAATTCCACTTCTTTGTTGATTACGTTGTAGAGGGTGCCGATCTGTTCTTCGTCTAAGAAGGGGTTTTTGCCTTCAAGCATTTCGTAGAGCACAATGCCGAAAGAAAAAAGATCGCTTCTCTGGTCTAAGTTTTGGCCCCGGGCCTGTTCGGGAGAGATATAGGAGACAGTACCCAACACGATGCCTCTTTCCGTTAGGTTGGAATCTACCATACCGTTTTCTTTGACCACCGATTTGTCCCGGAATTTTGCCAAACCGAAATCGAGTATGGTTACCGTGCCTTTTTTATCGATCATAATGTTGGCGGGTTTGATATCCCGGTGTATGATCTTTTTCGAGTTGGCCTCGATCATGCCGTCGCATACCTGGGTGGCGATGTCGAGAATTTTTCTTATACTGAGCCGTTCTACCTGGATGATATGGTTCAGGGTGAGGCCGTCGATATACTGCATCACGATGTAGTCTCTTTCATCTTCCTGGTATATTTCGTACATAGTGCAGATATTGGGATGATCCAATTGAGACGCAGTCTGGGCTTCGCGCAGGAACCTGTCTTTGGCCGTGGGGTCGGCCAGGGCGGTTTTTAGAATACTTTTTACCGCGATCTTTCTTTTTAGTTTAACATCCTCTGCCAGGAAGATTTCCCCCATGCCGCCTTTGCCCAACTTTTTTAATACCTTGAACCTCTCGGAAATGATTAAAGTGCCCGGGTCGATCTGGCGGCTGATTTGGGAGTCGATTTTTGCGGATGAGGCTTCCAGGTTTTCTCCGCAGGCTTTACAAAATTTTGCATCTTTAACGTTTTTTGCCCCACATTTTTCGCATATCATCTGCTAATATTACCAAATATCGGAAATTTTAGCAATCCATTTCCGGTAAATTTTTTTACAAAATTTTTTTTTAGCCTGGGGTGAGTAAAGTAAGCTGTACATTACCAATCTAATGTATCGCTGTATTCGCTCAATGGTCTTTTGGCTTCTGTTATTATGGATTCCACCATCCCGGGGATGCTGCTTAGATATTCCGTATCATCATTCTTCTCCTGCTTCGCCTTCAGGAAGGTTATAAAATCGTAAACCTCTTTCATGTACAGTGGATGTAATGTTTTGAGCTCGTCCCTTATTTTCAATGTTAAGTCTTGCATTTTCTTTTCTCAAAATAATTTCTATCTATTTACAATAATATTATATCCAGGTTTAGTTTTCCTGTCAACCAAAATTTTATTTTACATTATGAAACTACTTTGCCTTCGGTGACCCTGCCGGGGGCCAAACTTTTGTAAAAGTTTGATCAAAACTTTTTATAATTAAAATCAAAAGCGCTCACCCGCTGCCCCTGCCGCGAAGCGGCTTATAGGGTGCGGACGCCGTCCGTGATGGCCTGTACGATGCGCTCCTGGTCTTCGGCGGTCAGGTAGGGGTGCATGGGGATACTGAAAATTTCGGCGGCTGTGCGTTCGCTTACCGGGAAATCACCCTCCTTGCCGTGCAGGTCGGAAAACGCATCCTGCAAATGCAGCGGCTTGGGATAGTAGATGGCCGTGGGGATGCCTTTTTCTTTAAGCTTAGCGATGACCGCGTCCCGCTGCGGATGCAGCAGGGAATACTGCGCCCAGGCGCTGACATTATAATCCCTGACAAAAGGAACTTTCAGGTGGTCTTTGAGCGCTGCACTGTAGCGGTTGGCTTTTTCCTGGCGGAGTTCGACCTCTTCGTCGAAAATTTCGAGTTTTGCCAGCAGCACGGCAGCCTGTAAAGAATCGAGGCGACCGTTTATACCCACCCTGATATTATTGTATTTATCTGAACCCTGGCCGTGCACCCGGATAGACGATAGCTTTTCATAAAGTTTGGCGCTGCGGGTAAACACCATACCGCCGTCGCCGTAAGCGCCTAAAGGCTTGGCCGGGAAAAAACTGGTGGCCGTGATTTCAGTTAAAGAGCCGGCTTTTTTGCCTTTGTAAGAAGCGCCGAAACTCTGGGCCGCATCGCCGATCACGTAGAGACCGTGTTTTTCGGCAATGGCGTTTATTTCGTCGTAATCCGCGGCCTGGCCGAACAGGTCTACCGGGATAATGCAGCGGGGTGTGAGTTCGTTTTCGGAGCGGATTTTTTCCAGCGCGTTTTCGATCTCTACCGGGTCGATATTATAAGTGTCCGGGTCGATATCCACGAAAACCGGCGTGGCTCCTAACAAACGAATCACTTCGCCGGTAGCGATAAAAGTAAAAGGCGTAGTCAGTACGGCGTCGCCTTCGCCGATTTCGTATGCCATCAAGGACATCAACAGCGCGTCGGTGCCGCTGGCCACGCCTACGGCGTAATCCACGCCCACGTAAGCGGCCAATTTTTCTTCTAATTCTTTGATTTCCGGGCCCATGATATAACGGCCATGGTCTAAAACTTTATTGATATTTGCTTCGATTTTTGCTCTTATTTTTTTCTGTTGAGCTGCCAGATCGATAAACTGCATGTAAGCCTCCTTTTCGCTTTGGGAATTTCCACAGTGATTAATTCCTATTATAACATAATCAATGAGCAATTATCAATATTCAATGATCAATGAAAAACCTTTACGATTTTTTGTTAACCGAAAACCCCACATAGGCTCCCACGCATTCGCGGGGGTGACACACCCCGGCTAAAAGCATAGGTCAAATAGGTCGAATAAGACGAATGCCGCGGCTGGTTGGAGCTTGCTTCGTTAGTTTTATAATCTAACCAATCTACAAGGCTTGCTAAACGATTATTGATTGACCGGCTAAAATTCCCCTCTT
>JAGLSW010001041.1 GCA_023135565.1 Candidatus Aminicenantota bacterium
CCTCAGAGTTCTCGAATGCCCGTTTGCTAAACACTTACGGAGCTTCCTGTTGTTTACACCATGAAACCTATGATATAATGATAAATAGCCTAATTAAAAGGAACCCTGATAGATGAATGAACAAGAAATTAAAGAGAAATTAAAAAACTACATTTGCAGCGAAATCATTAAAAATGAAGATTATCCCCTGCGGAACGATGAACCCTTGTTGACCGGCGGGCTCATCGATTCTTTTTCCCTGGTGCACCTGGCCGTGTTTATCGAGAAAGAGATCGGGGTGAAAATCCCGGATACAGAGCTGTCCATCGAGACTATGGATACTATAGATACTATGACGGAACGTATTATGCGGGAATTAAAATGACAAAAATTTCGACTGCTTCGTTCACGTCCCTGGTGGAGCCGGTTTTTGACCGGGTAAAGAACGACCCGGAACAATTAGCTGTAATTTTTATCGGCAGCGATGAAGAAGAGCAGAAAATTTCCGTCGGGAAACTGCATTCCGCTGCCTCTTTCTATGCCCGGACATTAAAAGAATCGGGAATTAAGCAAGGGGATATCGTTATTATTGCGACAGGTCACTGCCCGGACTTGCTCTTTGCCTTCTGGGGGACGCTTTATATAGGCGCTGTTCCCTCTATTTTTTCCTATAAAGGGCCGATGTCTACTAAAGCCTCTTATATCGAGCGGCTGAAAAAAATGGCGCAAAACTCGAATGCACGAATAGTTATTACTACTCCCGGACTGATTTCTACCCTAAAAGAGTCTTTAACCGGGACTGACTGCCGGGCGCTGAGTGCCGGCGTTCCCGCTGACCTTACTAATGAAAATTCATTCTTTCCCCGGGAAAAGGGGAAAGAACAAATGTTCACGTCAGGGGAACAGATCGCCTATATCCAATATACCAGCGGCACAACAGGGAAACAGAAAGGCGTGAAACTCTCCCACCGGGCCATACTCGGTTTCGTGCAAGCTTTTGCCCGGGCGCTGAAAATTCAAAACAGCGATGTGATCGTGAACTGGCTGCCCCTCTACCATGACTTCGGCTTATTTGCCGGTTTCATCTCGCCGCTGATTTTTGAATTACCCGGTGTTTTACTATCCCCCTTCAAATGGCTGCGAAACCCAAAAACGCTGCTGTCCGCTGTGCACAAGTACAGGGGAACTATCAGCTTTTTACCCAATTCGGCGCATAACCATATGGTTCGTTATGTTTCCTTCAACGGGGATAGCGACTTAGACCTCAGTTCTCTTCGTGTTTTAATCAACGGAGCTGAACCGATTCTTTTCGAAAGCCAGGAAACCTTCTTAACGCATTTTGCCCCTTACGGCTTAAAAGAAACCGCCCTTTCCAGCGGTTACGGGATGGCTGAGAACACCTTAGGGGTAACATTCAATCCTGTCGGTAAACGCGCCCCCGTCGATTGGATCAGTATAAAGGAAATGCAAAGTTCGCGCCGGGCGATTCCCGCTCCCCCCCGCCGGGAAGGTTCGAAAGCCAACGTTAGTTCCGGTGTTCCCCTCGATGGCATGGCAGTGGCTGTGGTGGATGAAAAGGGACGGCGGCTGCCGGAACGGCACATCGGTGAAATAATTTTCCGCAGCGGTTCGTTGTTCAGCGGATACCATGAGCAGCGGGATACTAATCCGCAGGCAGCCGGGAACGGCTGGTACCACAGCGGGGATTTGGGTTACTTAGTTAGCGGCGAATTGTATGTGTGCGGCCGCAAGAAGGATATGATTATCGTGGGCGGCAATAATATATGCCCCGAAGACCTGGAAGCTGCCGCCGGGAATGTGCCCGGCATCGAAGCGGGCGCCGTCGCCGCTTTCGGTGTTTTAGACGAAGAAATGGGCACCGAAAAGATCGTTATGATCTGTGGTTTGGAGCGTCCCGTGGACGAAACCGGGAAACTGGAAATCGAACGCAGCCTGCGCCGCCGCATTTTTCGGGAATTCGACGTCACTTTAGGCGAAGTTCACCTGCGCGGCAAAAGGTCGATAATAAAGACGCAGAACGGGAAGATAACTCGCACCGGCAACCGGGAGAAATACAAGCAGGAGTTTATTTCGCAGGCAAAATAGCTTTTCGCGGCATTACATCCGGGATGATTTTTTTGCCGCGCCGCACACAGCCTGTGTGATTTGTAATATAGTGCTATGAAAATTGGTTTTATCGAACCGGTCTACCGGGAATCCTTCGCTGTGTTTAACCCGTTTATGTCGAAATTTGTGAAAGAGCGCCGGGATTATTTACCGGTATGGAATAACCCCGAACTCGGTTTGCTCACTGTCGCGGCCCTAATGCCGCGGGGCTGGGAAATCGAGTATATTCATTCTTTTTTCGACGAAATAGATTACGAAGAAAAATTCGATATCATTGCCCTGGGCGGCATGACCCGGCAAGCGGAGGATATTTACGAGATCGCGAAAAACTTCAAAGAAAGAGGCGTCTATATCGCGGCCGGCGGGATTCATGCCACCACCATGCCCGCTGAAATGCAGGAACATGCGGACACGGTTTTCGCCGGTGAAGCAGAAGAGACCTTTCCCCGTTTCATCGAGGACTATATGAATAACAAAGCAAAACCCCTTTACCGGTCGCAAGTCCCGGCGGATATGACAAAATCGCCGCTGCCCCGTTTCGACCTGCTGAAACAAGATTACCGTAATTATCCTATCCAGACCACCAGGGGCTGTCCTCACAATTGCAATTTTTGTTCGATTTCACGCATTTACGGCAAGAACCACCGGCATAAAGAAGTGGCGCAGGTTATCGAAGAGATAAAATTCTTAAAATCGGTAAAGCGCAGCCCTTTTGTTATTTTTGTCGATAATAACATGTTCGTTGACAAATCTTTTTCTTATGAATTGGTAGAAAAATTAATCCCCTTAGATATTAAATGGCAGGCCCAGACCGACGTCTCCGTGGGCAAGGACAAAGAGTTTCTCAAGCTGCTTTTCAGGGCCGGCTGTAAAGAGCTTTTTATCGGTTTCGAGAGTGTGAATCCTGAAAACATTAAACATATAAATAAATCCCGCTGGAAATCCCAACGGGTTAGTTTATATAAAACCATAGTTAAGAATATCCGGGAAAAGGGCATCAGGGTTTTCGGCGCTTTTATCCTGGGCTTCGATAAGGACACCAAAGACGATTTTACTAAAATCGAAAAATTTGTTATAGAGAATAAAATCCTGGGCCAGTTTTCGGTTCTTACGCCCCTGCCCGGCACGGAACTCTATGAGGAATTTAAAAAATCGGGCCGGCTTTTAAAAAACAAATCATGGCAGCACTATAATTTTCTCGATTGTGTGATTTCGCATCCCAATTTTAGCGTCGGCCAGTTGGAAAAGGCTGTTGCCCGCCTGTGGGAAATAACATATTCCCGGGAGCATTATGCCCGGGTATTGAGCAGCCTGATCGAGGCGCATAAAAAAATGGCACCCGGCGGGTGCGGCGGCCCTGCCGGGGGCCAAACT
>JAGLSW010001042.1 GCA_023135565.1 Candidatus Aminicenantota bacterium
CCCGGCAGGGACCTGCCGCGAAGCGGCTTAACGCCACCCCACGCGCGTGGGGCCGCCGGAGGCCAATCCGGTTAAAACGATAGGGCAATAGCGTTTTACCCCGGGTTAAAACGATACGGCACTATCGTTTTGCTTGACTTGGTAGAAAAACGGTAGAGACTTTTATTAGCCTGTCCCCTTTCCCTATAAATATTTGGTGGCGATTATGCTCCGGACGTTTAGGCCGAAAGACAAAGAAAGAATTGTAAAATTTATCGAAGAATCGGAAATCGATAAAAAGCTGCTCGATAAAATTCTTTTGAAATTTAGATTAAAAGAAAAATTTGAAAAATTGCAGAGGGTTTATGATGAAAGATAAAAACTGTGGAAACGTTTCGAACAAAGGGATCGAAACCCTTTTTGCAGCAAAAAAGGAATTTCACAAAGAACGCGCAAAATTGCCTTTCGAGGAGAAAATAAGATATAGTGGTACAATTGCAGGAAATAGCCGGGGAAATCTCGTTAAAGAAAAAAAACCGGGAGTCTCCCAGGCCTGTATGGAAAATATGAATTAATGGATAAAGTGGGGAAGGGTTAAGCCTTTTCCTCATCGGCTGGGGTCGCCGACCCCCTGAAAGTAAAAAAAAATTTAACAATTTTTTGGTTTTTTTAATTGACAGCGGCGCTTCGATATGATACCATTGCAATCTCATATCTGGAGGTGTTATATGAGCGAATCCTTTGTTGCAAAAAACTATATGGCCCGTTCCCTAACTACTTTCACCCCGGGAATGGATATATATGAAGCTGCCGGACTGCTGTTAGAGAACAGGATTTCCGGCGCTCCTGTGATCGACGCTAAAGGAAAATTAGTGGGCCTATTGTCCGAGCAAGACTGCTTGAAGGTGATTATGACCACCGGGATGTATAACCTGCCCCCGGGCACAGTCGCCGACTATATGACCAAAGAAAACATCGTCACCATTACCCCGGACCTCAGTATCTTCGAACTGGCGGAAATGTTTATGAAATATAAATTCCGCCGTTTCCCGGTAGTGGAACACGGCAGATTAGTGGGCCAGGTCAGCAAAAGGGACCTGCTCTCTGCCATCAAAGATATGAGAAAAGGCGTAAAGAAAATCAAAAAATGAACGTCCTGCTGCCTGGGGCAGCATTCAGCAAACGGCGGGCAGCCGCGAACTCTAAAGGGGCTGCAAGCCCACGTCAATAATGTGTGAGTCGAGTTTTTTACAGGCTATTTAAAGAAGGACTAAAAGACTCTATTAAGTTGATTAAAACGAACAAATATGTTACCATAAACATTAAAAAATCTTAAAAAATCAAGGATTTAACAATTTAACCATGGGATTAACAAAGATTAAAAAAGGTTTAGACATCCCGATTACCGGCGAGCCGAAACAAGAAATTTCCGCAGCCGCCGCTCCCAAACGGGTGGCATTAGTGGGTTACGATTATATGGGCATGAAGCCCACTATGGCTGTTTCTATAGGCGATAAGGTAAAATTGGGACAGTTATTGTTTACCGACAAGAAGATGCCGGGTGTGAAATACACCTCTCCCGGCGCAGGCAAAGTGGTGGAAATCAACCGCGGCGCCAAACGGGTCTTCGAATCGATAGTTATCGAATTGCAAGGTAATCGAGAAATTACCTTCGATTCTTTCCCCGGGGATAAACTGGAATCCGCAGACAAAGAGAAGATCAAAAACCAATTGATCGAATCGGGCATGTGGACGGCCTTAAGAGAACGTCCTTTCGGCAAAACCGCCGATCCGGCCCACACACCGCACTCGATCTTTGTCAATGCGATGGATTCCAACCCCCTGGCTCCTGCTGTAGATAAGGTGCTGGAAGGCAGCGAAAAGGCATTCCGGGACGGCTTGACTCTCCTGTCGAAATTGACGCCGGGCAAGCTTTTCCTTTGCAAAGCGCCGGGCAGTAATATTCCTACGGCAGGCATCGATTCATTGTCGGTTGAAGAGTTTTCCGGCCCTCACCCGGCTGGAATTCCAGGCACTCACATCCATTTCTTAGACCCGGTGTACCGCGAGAAATGCGTTTGGTATATCGGAGCACAGGATGTCGCCGCTTTCGGCAAGTTCTTTGCTGCCGGCAAGATTCCCGTCGAACGGGTGGTCTCCCTGGCCGGGCCGACGGTAAAGCACCCCAGGCTGCTGAGAACGAGAATAGGCGCCTGTATCGACGATATTAGCGGCAGCGAAATCGAGGACGGCGACAACCGGGTGTTATCCGGTTCCATCTTAAATGGGCGCACCGCGGAAAATTCCCTCTCCTACTTAGGCCGCTACCACCGGCAGATCACCTCGCTGCGTGAAGACAGGAAACGGGAATTCCTCGGCTGGTTAAGCCCGGGCTGGAATTCTTTCTCGGTCAAAAAGATCCTGGCATCGAGTCTCTTCCCCTGGAAGAAGTTCGCTTTTTCCACCTCCACGGAAGGAGGGCCGCGGCCCATCGTCCCGGTAGGCAGCTATGAAAAGGTAATGCCTTTAGACATCCTGCCCACCTTCCTGCTGCGCTCCCTGATGGTAGACGACGTGGAAGAAGTGGAAAAGTTAGGCGTTTTAGAATTGGTGGAAGAAGACCTGGCGCTTTGTACTTTCGTTTCGGCGGCGAAAATCGACTGCGGCGAAGCACTGAGACGAAACTTAACTATAATTGAGAAAGAAGGATAAAGATAATGAAATTTTTAAGAAGATTTCTCGATAAACAGCATAAGCATTTCGACAAAGGCGGGAAATTAGAAACCTTTAAGCCTCTTTTTGAGACGCTGGATACCTTCCTGTACACACCCGGTACGGTTTCCGGCGGCCCTGCTTTTGTCCGCGATGCCATCAACTTGAAACGGATGATGATGACTGTAGTTTATGCGCTGATACCGGCGGTTTTGGTGGCCCTTTACAACACCGGCCTGCAGGCCAACCTGGCCATGTCGGCCGCGGGCCAAACCGCGGCAGCCGGATGGCGCGGCAGTCTTATCGCTTTTTTGGGCAGCGGTTACGACCCGGGCAGCATCCTGAGCAGCGTGATCCACGGCGCCCTTTATTTCCTGCCCCTTTACATCGTCACCCTGGCGGTTGGAGGAACCTGGGAAGTAATATTCGGCATCGTGCGCAAACACGAAGTTAACGAAGGTTTCCTGGTCACCAGCCTGCTCTTCCCGCTGATACTGCCGCCTACGCTTCCCTTATGGCAAGCAGCCATCGGTATCTCTTTCGGCATCGTGGTAGGCAAAGAGGTGTTCGGCGGCGTGGGAATGAACATACTGAACCCCGCCTTAGTATCCCGGGCCTTTTTGTTTTTCGCTTACCCGGGGCAGATCTCCGGCGACGCCGTCTGGGTTGCAGTGGACGGCGTGACCAAAGCCACCCCATTAGCGGAACTGGCCGACCCGGCCCTGCAGTTGACCGTTTCCTGGCAAGACGCATTTTTCGGTCTGATACCCGGTTCCATGGGTGAAACATCGGCCCTGGCTTGCCTCATCGGCGCGGCCATTTTGATTTTCAGCGGCATCGGTTCCTGGCGCATCATGGCCAGTGTCACCGGAGGCATGGTGGGACTAACGCTGTTGTTAAACTTAGTAGGCAGCAGCAGCAACGCCATGTTTGCCGTAACCCCGCAGTGGCATTTCGTATTAGGCGGTTTTGCTTTCGGCATGGTGTATATGGCCACCGACCCTGTAACCGCGGCCATGACCCGGAAAGGTCAGTATGTATACGGTCTTTTGATCGGTTTCTTAGTGGTGCTGGTCAGGGTGGTGAACCCGGCCTTTCCTGAAGGAATGATGCTGGCCATCCTGTTCGGTAATGTGTTTGCGCCCGTTATCGACAAGATTTTTATAAACGCAAATATAAAAAGGAGGGCACGCCGATATGTCCAATGATAGTATTAAAAAAACAGTAATAGTGGCGTTGGGTGTCTGCCTTGTTTGTTCTATATTAGTGTCCACGGCGGCAGTCGCTTTAAAGCCCCGGCAGGAAAAAAACAAGAAATTAGAAAAAATGGTCAATATCCTGGAAGTGGGCGGCTTGTACGAAAAAGGCGTCGATGTGGAAAAAGTGTTCGCGGAACAACTGGAAGCGCTGATCATCGAATTGAAGAGCGGCGACGTCCTGCCTAAAGACAAATACGGCGACATGCTGCAGCCCGGCAAATACGACATAAAAAAAGTTGCCAAAGACGCCAAATACGGCGAAGCGATACCGGGCAAAGAGGATAAAGCCAAAATAAAACGGAAACCCAAATACATGCTGGTATATTACGTCAAGGAAGGCGGTAAACGCACGAAGTTGATTCTCCCCGTTTACGGCAAAGGTTTATGGTCTACCATGTACGGTTTCCTGGCCTTAGACATGGACTTGAAAAGGGTAAAAGGCTATACGGTTTACGATCACGGCGAAACCCCCGGCCTCGGCGGGGAAGTGGAGAACCCGAAATGGCAAGCATCCTGGCAAGGTAAGATTGTTTTCGACGACAACGATAAGCTTATATTAGAGGTCATCAAAGGCAAAGTAGACCCTACCGGGCCGAAGGCGAAGTACCGCATAGACGGGCTTTCCGGATCGACTTTAACCACCCGCGGAGTAGATAATTTGTTAAAATTCTGGCTCCGGGAATCCGGTTACGGCCCATTCTTCAAGAAAATCAGGGAGGCAAGCAGCGATGGCTAAATACAAGAAAATCTTATTCGATCCCATCTTTAACAATAATCCCATTGCCCTGGGAGTATTGGGGGTTTGTTCAGCCCTGGCAGTGACGTCCAAATTGGAAACGTCTCTCGTCATGTCCATGGCGGTTATTTTTGTGCTGGCCTTTTCCAACCTGGCGGTTAGTTTGATCAGGAATCACATTCCCACCAACATCCGTATCATCGTAGAGATGACCATTATCGCTTCCTTAGTGATCATTGCCGACCAGTTGATCAAGGCATTCTTCTTCGACGCCAGCAAACAGCTATCGGTTTACGTAGGCCTGATTATCACCAACTGCATCATCATGGGCCGGGCCGAAGCTTATGCACTTCAAAATCCCCCCTGGCAGAGCTTTGTGGACGGCATCGGCAACGGTTTAGGTTATACATTTATCCTGATCAGCGTAGCTTTTGTCAGGGAATTGTTAGGCAGCGGCAAGCTGTTGGGTTACACCGTTATCCCCCTCAGCACCGAAGGCGGTTGGTATGTGTCCAACGGGCTGCTGCTTTACCCGGCCAGTGCGTTTTTCTTGATCGGATTTATAATCTGGATCATTCGCACCATTAAACCGGAGCAAATAGAAGAGGAATAAAATGGAACACTTACTAAATATATTTATAAAATCGATCTTTATCGAAAACATTGCCTTAGGGCTTTTCCTCGGTATGTGCACCTTCCTGGCGGTTTCCAAAAGAGTCGATACCGCCGCCGGTCTCGGCATTGCCGTTATCGTGGTGCAAACTATCACCGTGCCGGTAAACAACCTGATTTACAATTATGTGTTACGGGAAGGGGCCTTGAGTTGGGCCGGGCTGCCCAACGTGGACTTAGAGTTCCTCGGTCTTATCACCTACATCGGCGTTATTGCCGCCATGGTACAGATATTGGAAATGGCCTTAGATAAATATTTCCCCAAATTGTACAATGCCCTGGGAATTTTTCTTCCCCTGATCACAGTGAACTGCGCCATCCTCGGCGGCGCCCTTTTTATGGTAGAAAGGGATTACACCTTTGCCGAAAGCGTCTCTTTCGGGTTGGGATCGGGAACCGGTTGGGCCCTGGCTATCGTTGCCTTAGCCGGGATTCGTGAAAAGATGAGGTACAGCAATGTGCCCCCGGCGCTGCGCGGTCTTGGCATTACCTTTATAACAGTAGGATTAATGGCCCTGGCCTTCATGCTGTTTTCCGGTATTGAACTATAGCGAGGTCTGAACATGGATGGAATAAATCTAATTATACTTGGAGTTGTAGGCTTTACCGTAATCGTACTGCTGCTTGTTTTTGTCATCCTGCTGGCAAAATCGAAACTGGTAGCCAGCGGGGATATTAATATCCTTATCAATGATGACCCGGACAAAAGTATCACCGTACCTGCCGGAGGCAAGCTGCTGAATGCCCTGGCCGGCGCCAAAATATTCGTCTCTTCGGCTTGCGGCGGAGGCGGCACCTGCGGCCAATGCAAGGTGGCGGTGCTGGATGGCGGCGGCGAAATCCTGGCCACTGAAAAATCTTTGATAAACAGGAAAGAAGCCCGTAAAGGCACCCGCCTTTCCTGCCAGGTGCCGGTCAAGCAGGACATGAAAATCGAGATCGAACCTGAGATTTTCGATGTCAAGAAGTGGGAATGCGTCGTGCGTTCCAATCATAATGTGGCTACTTTTATTAAAGAGCTGGTATTGGAACTTCCCGCCGGTGAAGCGGTTAATTTCCGCGCCGGAGGTTACATCCAGATCGAAGCCGAACCGCATACTGTAAAATACTCCGATTTCGACATCGAAGATGAGTACAAAGCCGACTGGGATAAATACGACGTATGGCGCTACGTATCAAAAGTAAACGAACCGGTGATTCGCGCTTATTCGATGGCTAATTACCCCGAAGAGAAAGGGATTATAATGTTGAATGTGAGGATTGCCTCACCGCCCCCGAGCATGCCCAACGTGCCTCCCGGGTTGATGTCTTCTTTCATTTTCAACCTGAAACCCGGTGACAAAGTGATCATCTCCGGGCCTTACGGTGAGTTTTTTGCCAGGGATACCGACGCCGAGATGGTTTTCATCGGTGGTGGAGCCGGTATGGCGCCCATGCGGTCTCATATTTTCGATCAATTAAACAGGATCAAGAGCAAACGAAAAATTACTTACTGGTATGGCGCCCGCAGTTTGAGGGAGATGTTCTACTTAGAAGATTTCGACAAGTTACAAAAAGAGAATGATAATTTCGGGTGGCATTATGCGCTTTCCGAGCCGCTTCCTGGAGACAACTGGAAAGGGTTGACCGGTTTTATTCACCAGGTATTGTATGACAACTACCTGAAAGATCATCCCGCCCCGGAAGATTGTGAATATTACATGTGCGGTCCGCCGATGATGAACAGCGCGGTCAAGCAGATGTTAGAGAACTTAGGCGTCGAGCCGGAAAACATCATGCTGGACGACTTCGGATAGAAAGCAATAAAATCATTAAGAAAAAAAAAGGGCAGCGGGTGAGCGTTTTTGATTCTAAACCCCGTGCGCACGGGGAGGCGACCCCACTCGCGTGGGGGGGCGATAAGCGGCTCCGCCGCACGGGCAGCGGGTGAGCGCTTTTGATT
>JAGLSW010001043.1 GCA_023135565.1 Candidatus Aminicenantota bacterium
TTTAGAATCAAAAGCGCTCACCCGCGGCTTCTGCCGCGAAGCTGCTCATAGGCCGTCCGCGCAGCGGGCCCCGCGGGTGATTGCAAAATTCCGGTATTTATGATATAAGATGCTATGTTTAAATCCTTTGACCGATACCTGTTAAAAGAAATTGCCTCGCCTTTTACCATGGGGCTCCTGGTATACACTTTCACACTGCTGATCAATACTATATTTCTCCTCTCCAGGACCCTGATCGAAAAAGAAGCCTCCACCCTGACAATCATAAAAATACTGGTCTATCTCCTGCCCGATTTTTTGTCTTTCACTATTCCCATGGCTACCCTGATGGGCGTACTGGCCGGTCTGAGCCGGATGAGCACCGATTCGGAAATCGTTGCTTTCCGGACTATGGGAGTCAATAATTCCAGGATATTTCGTCCTGTTTTAGTTTTTTCTATTATCACCTGGCTGTTCTCCAGTTGGTTGATCATGTATATGGCTCCCGAAGCCAATTACCGGTTGAGCAAATTAATGGTGCGGATCAACTTAAAAAGAACCGTATCCAATATAAAACCCGGTGACTTTTATAAAAGATTCAACTCTTATACCCTCTACTTTAAGGACGTGGACAGCCGCACCAATGAGTGGCTGGATGTGTTCCTCTACTCTAAGAAAAAAGGCGACAGCGATAGTATTATCCTGGCCAAAAGAGGAAAATTCGTGCAGGGTAAAAATATCAAAGAGGGTTATATCAGCCTGAGAGATGTGACGGTACACAGCTATAAAAAGAAAGATCCCGAAGAATCCTATGGAGTCGACTTCTATTCTTATTTAAAAGAAGATATCCGCGATTTTATTAAATTTAAACAGACCCGCAGAAGCAAACAATTGATATTCCCCAAACTATTGGAAAAAATGGAAGAAGAACCGGGAAAAATAGACCTACAAATCGAATTCCACCGCAAATTTTCCTTACCTATTACCTGTATCGCCTTAGGACTGCTGGCGTTGTCTTTAGGGATATCTACCAAAAAAGGGGGAAAAATAAGCGGGTTTACCATCTCTTTGGGGATTATTTTTACCTACTATACCGGCACCATAGTAATGGAAAACATGGTACGCGACAGGATTGTATCGCCCTTTTGGGGCATGTGGGGCGCGGTCATACTATTATTTATAGTAGGGATAATCCTGTATTATTATACCGCCAGGGAGAAAACCATAGATTGGAAAAAAATATATGATTTTCTCAACCGGGTAAAGAGCAAATTGATCCGGTTTTACCTCAGGGATAGGAAAATACTTTTTATAGTCAAGGTAAAAAGGTGGGGGTTCCGTTTCATTAAGCTAATCGATTTATATGTGGTAAAAAAGATTGTGTTTTCTTTTTTCCTTATATTTTCTTCCCTGCTGTTGGTTTTTTATATTATCGACGTAGTAGAATTGATCGACGATGTGTTTCAAAATGATGTAGCCTTTTCTATTTTATTTAAATATATCTATTATAATACTCCCGAGATTCTCAGTTTTATTATACCGGTGTCTATATTAACCGCCGTGCTGTTGACTTTTTCGTTGATGAGCAAGAACAACGAGATCGCAGCGGTGAAAGTGAGCGGTATTAGTTTATACCGGTTATCGCTGCCGGCAGTGGTTATCGGGCTTCTTCTATCTCTCGCATTCCTTTTGATCCAGGAGAATGTCACCCCCGGCGCCAACAAGAAGGCCAGGGAAATCCTGAACACCATTCATAAAAGAGAAGTGCGCACCGAACGCAAGAATACGAAGAACTGGGTATTGGGGAATAACCGGGACATCTATTTTTACAATTTTATGGAACATAGTACTAAGAGGATTCACAATTTTAATATCGTTTATATGGATGAGCAATTCAACATAAATAAAAGAATCTCCGCCCGGTTTGCCCGGTGGAGCGGGGAAAAGGAATTGATCCTTGAAAAGGGTTTCGAGAGGGAGTTTGAGAATAATCATCCTAAGAGTTTTGAATCTTTTACCCGGAGAAAGATGCACATCGAGGAAGGGCGTGATATTTTTACCCAGAGAGTGGCCTTCTCCCAGTATATGAACATCAAAGAGCTGCGAGAATATATAAATTACTTAAAGAAGAGCAAATCCGAAACAGCCAGGTATGAAGCCAAATTATATTATAAATATGCCTTTCCTTTTTCCAGTTTGATAATGGTGATAATTGCCATACCTTTTTCTTTTTTGATGGGCAGTAGGGGGGCGCTGTTCGGCATTGGCATGGCGGTGGGAATTTCCATGGTATTCTGGTTCTTTTTTGCCATATTTAGCGCATTGGGAGCTGCGTCGATACTTACGCCGTTTATATCGGCTTTCGCACCTTTGTTTATATTTACGGCGTTTTCTATCTATTTATTTATTAATATCAAGACTTAGCCTGGGGGTTAAAATCTTTTTTGTCTATCCTTTTTTCTCTCTTGCTTGATAAATAATTCTTTCCATTGTTAATGTTCTCTTCGATGTAGTCTACCAATTGTTTCAACCGCGGCTGCTCCCATTTTACTTCTAAGGACTGCCTGAAAAAAGCCAGCCCCTGCCCCACCCTCATCATCTCATTTAAATAAAAATAACCGATGGCATTCAAAACCTGGAAATTTCCGCCGGCTTTGACTGCCCAATCTTTAACGATTTTCTCAGCTTCTCCGGGCCGGCCGTTCACATAATACAGCCTGACAAGGTATAAGTCCCGCTTTAAATTTCCCCGGCCGGGAGACGATAGCAATATCTCTATGGCCTCTTTATAATTACGGTACTTTATAAAAAACTCCAGCTTTTGTTCCCGGTTCGATCTTTCAAATTCCCGCAAAATACCGGCGCTATTTTGCCGCATCTCAGCGGGGTATTTTCCCGCCATTATTTTTTCCACCCGGGCTGCTTTTTCCCATAATAAAAAACCACTGTAAACCTCATGTAGAATCGTGTAATACCTTTTCTCATCATAGGCTTTTAGCGAGGTAGTTAGTACTTCTTCTACTTTTGCTATATCGCCTTTGGCCTGGTAAATATTTGCTTTTTTCAGGGCGATTTCAGCCTGGATGCCGGTATCGGCCACATGTTTTACCTGCTCCAACCATTTAAAAGCTTGCTTATAGTTTCCCCGGAGAAACTCGATCTCTTCATAAAGCAGCGCAATATTCACGAAGGTAGTAAAATCCGGTTTTCCCAACAGGGCCTTATTCAAAGCAAAGACCGCGCTGAAATCTCTATCCGCCAACAAAGCCGCGGCTAACTGGTAATTACAGTGACTGTCCTGCGGGAAGGAGCGGGTCAATTTAGTCCAATAGGAGACCTCGTTTTTATAAGACGAAAGGTTAATCAGCAGCGTAGGAATGAATAACAAAATCAAAGCAAAAACAGCAATATGTTTTATAAAAGGTTTGAGGCGGCACAGCAGGTGGGCAAGAATCCAGGCAAAACCGATGACCGGGAAAATCATAAACCGCGAAGAGGCGCGAAAAATCAGGACGTCGAAAAAAACCAGCGGCAAATGGCCGAAAAGGAAAATAACGATAAAAGCCAGCGGGATAAATATTTTTTTGTTGGTAGGGTGGGGGCAGCGGCCTTTGTCTTTATAGGTTTTTCGGGGGAAAATAATGTTCGCCGCATATAGGATCAAAAGAGCCAGCACCCCCAGGCACAACAGGCCGGATAAAATATTGCCCGCATTAACAGTGCTGTGGATAGGCAGGTAGACGTTATAGTCGTAAGATAGGATAATGGATTTGAAATAGTAGCCGATGGTTGCCGGCAGCACGGCAATATTTTTGAAAAAACCGGGGAAAAAGGTAAATTTCATTAAAGCGCTTTTTACTATCGAGGCTTTGATAACAAAGAAGAAAAAAGTGATCAGCAGGTTGATTAGATGAAACAGCAGGGTGATTTTCCGGGATTTTATAAATTCGTAGATAATTAGTACCGGGAAAAGAAAAAGTACCGCCTCTTTGGAAAAAATTCCCAGGACATAGAAAAAAGAAGACAGGAAAAGAAGATACGCTTTCTTTTTATTAATACCTCGTGAAATTTTACTAAAAAAACGATCTTTTTTGCCGCCCTGGTCGGGTGTATGTTTTCCAGGCCCTTCATAGGCTGCGGACGCCGTCCGCCCAGGCCCCTCATGGGTTGGGAGCGCTGTCCCCAGGTATCGCTGCAGGCAGTAGAGGGCCGACAAGCCGAAGAGCAGCAGGAAGAGGTCGGAGCGGCCCACCACCCAGGCGACATTGTCTAAGTTCAGTGGGAAGAAAGCGAACAGTGTTACCGCGATAAAGGGGAACCAGGGCGGTTCGTCCTGTTCTTTAAGAAAAAGAAAGAGGACGATTATTGAAAAAACGAAGATAATAATATTGATTATTCTCAGGCTGTTATTTTTGATGCCCCACAGTTTTTTTTCCAGCAGGAATGTGAAGGTGGTTAAAGGGCGGTAGTAGTGACCTTCCCGGTCTTTGCCGATTTTGCCTGAATAGGAGCTTTTAAAGGCGTCGCCTAAGGAGTGGTCGTTTTCGAAGAGCGGGCTGCCGGTCAGGTAGATTTTGGAATCGTAGATCAGGTCGTAGTTGATGGTTTTAAGATAGACGGCGCAGACAGCGGCGATTAAGATTATCAAGAAGAATATATTTTTATGTTTTAGCACGAATGATTTTATCATAATTTTACACTCTCTTCTTATTCCCCCATTGCATCAATCGGGTCTCGGATTCCATGGTGGGATGTGTCTCCTCCTCGGCGGAAAAGTAAAAAAGTAAAGCACCGTCCCAATTTGCCTTCCTTAGCTCATCCTGAGCAATAGAAGCTCCTCCTATCTCTCTTGAGCTCTCGATGCGATGCGCTGCTCCCGCCACTCCTCTTCATCCAGCGGAGGCGTTTCGATCTCGGCGCCCTCTTTTCGTTGTAAGCGCAGCGCTTCTTCGGGGCAGGTAGTAACACAGAGACCACAGCCGATACAGCGGTTTTTTTCTACGCTGCAGATATCGTCAACTTCTATAGCATTAACCGGGCAGCGGTCCACGCAAAGACCGCAGCCGGCGCATAGGTCTTCTTCTACCGCGGCATAAAAATGGGACCGGCCCACCGCCTTGGGACTGCCGTACACGGTCAAACCGCGCAGCACGCCGCAGGAACAGGTGCAGCAATTACAGATATAATCCACCCCTTCCCGCACATTATTAGTCGAATGCACAAGCCCTTCTTTGTCTGCCTGAGCCAGGACTTCCAGCGCTTCCTCTTTGGTTAAGGTTTTAATAGCAGCGGTGGTTTTGAAAGCATTCGCTTTAGAAGAGATAACCAGGCAATTTTCTTCCGAATGATCGCAGCCCTCCCCTATCAGGCGTTTTTGCACCCGGCAGATGCAGGGCAGCACACCCCAGGATTTTGCCTTTTCTATATAGTAGGAAGCCCGTTCATAGGGCAGCACATCGACGTTCAAAGGGATGGTTTTCTCGATAGGAATAACCCGGTGCACCGAAGGTTTAACCGTCATCATCTTATGCAGGGCTTCATTATAGTAATCCTCGATTAAGCGGGCAAATTCCTCGTCGATGTCGGCATTCTGGCGTTCATAAAAACCGACGATAAAAGGTATCAACTTAAAAGCCAATCCCCGCTTTCCCCTTCCGGCGTCGATAAGTCCTTTTTTTACCATAGCCTTAAGTATCGTAAAGGTGGCGCGTTCATCCTGATCCCGGTTTTCGGCAATACTTTTTGCGGACTGGGCCTGCAAACTCATCAGGCAAGCCACTTCCGCCTGCTCCGGGGTGAACAGTTTGGCTAATATCTTTAATTCCACGCCGCTTTTCGTGGCCGGGAAACCGTTGGGAATACGGTCTAAATGTTGAGCCAGTCGTTTATATACTTCTTGCATTATTGTCCTCCGTTATGATTTGGATTCTTTGCGATATTGCATCCGGTTATCATTATAGCGTAAAGTAATAATGGGGTCAAGTCTTGTTTTGCAACATTTGGAAGCCATCGGAGGTATAACTTTTTTTAGCCTACTAAAAAATTACTTTTTGCCTTCGGCGACCCTGCCGGGGGCCACCCCCATTGAATTTGTTGTCGGGGGTCAGCGGCATACCGCACCTTTGAAAAAGTTTGAACAAAACTTCTAATAGTTGAGAATCAAAAACGCT
>JAGLSW010001044.1 GCA_023135565.1 Candidatus Aminicenantota bacterium
AAGTTCGATCAAAACTTTTGTTTAAGTGCTTTTTCTTGCCTGTCCCCCTTTCTTCTTCTTCGCGCTGCGGGGCTTCTTTTAAAGAAAATGGCGGCGCTTCCCGTAAACCGGGCCGCTCCTTGGTGCCTACCCATACATATTCCAGGTCCTCCCGGTTAATCTCCGGGAAACGAACTATCCGCGGAGTTATTGTAACCACAATATCAGTCTGCTCGATCTCTTTTTTATTGCGGGAAAAAATTTGTTTCAATACCGGTACCCTGGAAATAAAAGGTAAACCACTCAGCGATTTCCTCTCCGTATCCCGCAGCAGCCCGGCTAAAATACCGGTCTCATTATCCCGCAGCCTTAATATAGTTTCCACGGAGCGGTTGCCTATGGTGGGCGGCAGCGTGGGCGTGCCGGGGTCGGTGATAAAAGTTAATTCAAACTTCATCTTTATAGTAACCAGCCCATCATGGTGAATGCGGGGCGTAATGTCTATGTTAATACCGATATCCTGCATCTGGTAAGATGTAATGGGCTGCTGGTTGAGAGAACTGCCGCCATACTGCGGCACAAAAGTAGTAGTGGGGATGGGCACTTTATCACCTAAACGGACTTTTACCTCTTCCTGTTCCAATACACGCAGCCGGGGACGGGCCTTTATCTTCGAACGGCTGTTAAACTTGAGCAGCTTGTAGTTCAAAGAGGGCAGCGTTAAAAGAAAATCCGACGCATCGGTATAACGCAAATTATTTAAACGTATCGTAGATGACTCGCCTTCCGACAACGGCCCGGGAGAGTACACCTGACCGATATCATACTGGCTCAACTCGATGCCGTACTCGCGAATTGTTTTTTTGTTCACTTCGATGATCTCGATTTCTATAACCAGCTCCCCTTTGGGTTTGTCGTTCATGTGGATGATCTTTTCCGCTAATTTGAGCTTCTCCGGTATGCCGGTTACTGTCAAAGAATTAAGCGCTTTGTTCACCACTATGCTCTTTATCCCCGTCAGGCTGGATACTATCTTACGGATATCTTCGCTCTCGCCATTGCTGAGGTAAAAAGTTTTCATCACCTGCTCTTCATACTGCCTCCTCTTGGCAGGCGTATCGGGGATGACGATAATAGTCCCGGCATCGATTATTTTATAGAAAAGTTTGCTCTGCCTGACAATGGTTTCGATTACCTCCAACAAAGTCGTATTATCTAAGTTAATAGACATCTTTTTGGACCTGAAAGCTTCATCAAAAAGAAAATTTACCCCGCTTACGTTACGCAGCGCTTTGAATATATTCTTAAGGCCCTGGTTGACTACACGGAAATCAAAGGTCTTTTTTTTCAACTCCTTCCTGAAATCCACCAGTTCTTTCTTCTCCGCTTCCTCTTTTAATATCTCGATCTGTGTCTTTTCCCGGTATTTTTTCTTTATCTCCTCTATCTTCTTTAATGCCAAACGTTTCTGCCGCCGGGCTTCATTGTTCTCCGGGTTGAATTCCAGGGACTTATCGAATTCCAGCAGCGCCAGCTTGAGCTCTCCATCTTTGAAAAAATTACCGCCCCGTCTCAAATGGGAATTCGAGGCCGCAATTAAAGCTCTACTCAAAGAGATACGGTATTCGATGTTATCGGGCTTTTTCTCCACTGCTTTGAAAAAATCCCTCACTGCCCGGTCCCAATCTTGCCGGTTGAAAGCAGCTTCCCCCTGTCTAAACACTTTCTTATGTACAGCGCAGGAATTAAACAACATGATAAAAACACAAAATAGAAAAAGGGGAAACCTGCCGGTCAATTTAATTCCCCTCTACTGCGCTGACAGTGATTTCTACGTCGGACTTAACGTCCTTATTACCACGGTCATCGTATACTACCAGGACGACCCTATAAGTTGCCGGAGCCGGGTACCTGTGCTTGACTTTCTCCCCGGAACCGCTGCGGCCGTCGCCGAAATCCCATTCATAGTTTACAATATAACCATCCTCATCGCTGCTCCCGGAAGCATTAAAATAGACGTTTTCCCCCACGATAGGCTCTTTCGGAGAATAGACAAATAAGGCTTCAGGAGGAGAATCGGAAGCCACGGTAATTTTTACGGATGCCGTGATTTCCCCCGACTCCGCCGTTACCGCCGCATCCGCCGTGGTCTCTAATATATCTTGCACTTCACCCGCCGCATCGGTGTACAGCGGCCTGCCCCGGCTTTCTAAGTAACCGGCAGCGCCGGTCAGAACCACAGGTATACCGGGCAGCGGGTTCATGTCCTCATCATAAGCGATAACCAGGATTTCCGCTGTTCCACCCCCCGGGGGCAGAACCTGGGGCTGGGCTGTTATAATCAGGGTATTAAGAATAGGGGTAGTAATCCCGATAGTGACGCTTCCATCCGCATTCCCGGAACTCACTTCGACATTGGCAGTGCCGCTCCGCTTATCATCGCTCCTGAAGACAGCTATTGCCGTGCCCCCGGTGGTTTCGGCTGTGGCATCGATACTGCCGATGTCGCAGGTAAAAAATATCACCGTGCCGTCCGGCAGGGGAGCGCCGCTGGCTTTAAAGCCCAGGACTTTAACTTCCGCTGTTCCGCCTACGAGGATTTCCGGTGGATTTACCGACACATGCAGTGTGGCATTATCCGGGACAGTAAACGGCACCTGCTTACAATGGTTTAACAAACCGGCGCATACTATCAATAAAAAACCTAACACTAAAAATTTAATTCTATACATATATCTACACCATTTTTCATCCATTTCGATTAACTTTCCTGTGGCTGCTTTTCCCCTGCCTCGATAAGAACGCAGGTTCTGCCAGGGAGGGGTGCGGCGCACCCAGCCTATAAAGGGCCTGGGAAAAGCATCTCCAACCAGGTTGACCCAAAAGTATGTTTTTTTAAGCACACTTTCACGAAGTATGAGTAAACAGCGGACCCTGTCCGCAAGTCACCACAAAAATTCCACCAGTCTTAGTTTATGAGCATACCATAAGATACGCCTTTTGGAAATCATGAAAATTGTTACACTCGACGCGAAAGATTATTTTTTCCTGAAAAACCTCTCTTAGACAGCGTTTTGACCTATAAATCCAAATAAATCCGGCGTTGAAAAAAAATGATTTTATAAGCTTTTTGCAAAGATTCAATCCTTCTATATACCTTACTGCAAAGGGCTCTCCGCAATATTTTTGTCTGTCGAAACATGAGTGTAACAATTTTCATGATACACTCTAAAATTTGGCTTGTCTTGCCTCTCCTGGAATCGGACAACCCCTTAAAAAAGACAGTACGATACTATCCGGGAGGTTGTTCGATGCAAAAAAAAAAAAAAGGGGCTTTCGTGAACTCTCAGAAATGTCTCGTGTCTCGGGGGTGAGGGCTTATAGGGTGGGTGCGCCGCCGCCCCATGCAGGCAGGGAGACCGTTAGAGTTCTCGAATGCCCGTTTGCTGAGTGCTGAATGCTGAGTGCCGAAAATTGCTTCAAAACATAAAAGATATGCCCCACTGGAACTGGTGCGCCCAGAAATCCATAGTCACCCGCGTACCGGGTTCATCATCGAAATACATACCGTGCAGGTAAGAATAAGTCAGCCTGTATTCCAAAAAAAGACCGAAATGCCGGCTGAATTTATAGCGGATACCGCCGCCCATGCTCAAGCCCCAGTTATTTTTGGCCCATTGGTAAGAATAGGCTTTTCTTTCCACTTTATCTTCGTTCTTGAGATTAAGCTCTAAGTGGGGAGCGGTAGGTCCTATGGAAAAAGATATAAAGGGCTGGTACCTGCCATCCGGTATTAAAGGGGTTTTCTTAAGCATCCAGCGGTAATTAAATAAGAGTCCCACATGGTTGACGCCGTGGGAAACAGATAAATAGTCGAGAAAATCCCCGATTCTAACTGTCCTGACCGCCGGTTCGCCGTTATAAGTGCCTCTCATCTTCACCCGCTGGTCTTTGTCTATCAAAAAAACTTTTAAATGAATAAGCTCTACCCCGATACCGATATGCGGGTTCTTCTTGAAAAAATGTAAGAACCTGTAACTGTAATAAGGCTCTGTAAAAGCATTTAAAGCAGCGCTGAACCTTAACCGGCTGAGAGGTTTAAGAAAAGCATTGGGAATAAAAGAATTGTCCGGGAAAAAAGACTCATCTTCAAGATCAACATTATGAAATGTATAATCATGATTGTCATAAACCAGCCCGATATCCGACCGGGTAGGAAAAGATTTCCCCCGGTCGTACTCGATATAGTTTAAGGTCATGGGTTTGGAGACTTTGTGGTTGACCGCACAGGAAGCCAAAACCGGCAGCCAGAGCAAACATATAATCTTGAAAACCAGTGTCTTTTCGAGTGTTAATTTTCGATACATCATAGAATCCTCTTGTAGTTTATCAGGGTGCGAAGCAGCTAATTGCCTCCGGCGGCCCTGCCGGGGGCTTGCCTTCGGCGACCCTGCCGGGGGCCAAACTTTTGAAAAAGTTT
>JAGLSW010001045.1 GCA_023135565.1 Candidatus Aminicenantota bacterium
TGGGCGCAGGCATGCGGATTTAGAAAACACCCTGGGTATGTTTGTCAACACGTTGGCGCTGCATAGTTATCCTGCCGGAAAGAAACGATTCGCGGATTTTTTAGAAGAGGTAAAAGAGAGCGCCAATGCGGCCTTTGAGAACCAAGATTACCCCTTCGAGCGGTTGGTAGAGAAAGTGGCATTGAACCGTGATGCCGGTCGCAACCCCTTGTTCGACGTGGTGTTTGCTTTGTTGGATATAGATTTACCGGCAGTGGAAATACCCGGTTTAAAGTTGACCCCCACAGCTTATGATCCGGGCACGGCCAAGTTCGATCTCACTTTTAATTGTGAAAGCGGCGTACCGATGGGTTCGCCGGGTGAAAAAGCCGCGGCTGGCGAGGTTCTCCGTTTTTTCGTAGAGTACAGGACCGACCTGTTTCTGCCGGAGAGCATAGAGAGATTTATCGCCTATTTTAAGCAAGTGGTAAAGGAAGTGTTAAGAGACCGGTATAAAAAAATAGGTGAGATCGAGATAATACCGGGATCGGAGAAGCAGCGGATATTGTACGAATTTAACGATACCGGGGAAGTTTACCCGGCAGACAAGACCATCCCGCGGTTATTCGTGGAACAGGTAGAACGGACGCCGGATAACACGGCTGTGGTATTTGAGGGAGAGGAATTAAGCTATGAAGAGTTGGATGAGAGAGCGAGCCTATTGGCTTATACGCTGGTAAACCAGGGCGTACGCCGGTGGGATTTAGTGGGCATCATGGTAGACCGTTCCATAGAGATGATAGTAGGTATCCTGGGAATATTGAAGAGTGGAGCCGGTTATGTGCCCTTGAACCCGCGAGCGCCGCTTTCGCGCAGCCGTTATATCCTGGATGAGTGCGGCGTCAAGCTTTTGCTTACTGCCGGAGAAATCCGCGAGCGCATCAGTCATGGGGAAGAGAACGACTATTTTGAACCCCGCAACGGAGTGATCGAGGATAAAGATTTTATTGCCGGTCTGAGCGAGGAACCGGCGGAAGCGGGGCCGCGGATTCCCCGGCCTGTAAAAGACGTGGCAGTAGAAGAAAGGCGGCGGCCTTTATCTCCAGTCTTTAAAGAGGAGATAGAGCGTACTTTGCGACAGTGGGTTTGCCCACCGCATATAGAGGAGGGTTGGTTGGCGGAAACCACCGCTTATGTGATTTTCACCTCCGGTTCTACAGGCAAACCCAAAGGAGTGCCCATCAGCCACAGCAATTTTTGTCCTCTGCTGCATTGGGGTTATAAAGAGTTGGGTTTAGGCCCGAAAGACCGTGCCATTCAGAATCTCTCATATTATTTCGACTGGTCGGTATGGGAGATATTCATTGCTCTCACCGGCGGTGCGGCTCTTTATATGGCGCCTTCCGAAGTGCTTATGCTGCCCGGCGACTGCATCGAGTTTATGAACAAGAATCAAATCACCGTGCTGCATGTGACGCCCACGCAGTATCGATATATAGTGGGAGTGGGTAAGAAATTACAGAGCCTGAAGTATTTATTTATCGGGGCGGAGAAGTTGACCTATGACCTTGTGGAGCGCAGTTTTGTTTCCGTGAACGAGGACTGCCGCGTATTTAACATGTACGGCCCCACGGAAGCCACCATCATATCGGCGGTGTTGGAGCTTTACCGGGAAGATTACAAAAAATTCAGGCGTTTGTCCAGTATTCCCATAGGCGGCCCGGTTGCCAACATAGACCTGTTTGTGTTGGATAAGAATTTGCGCTTGTGCCCGGTAAATGTAAGTGGTGAATTGTATATAGCCGGTGACAACCTGTCTACCGGTTACCTCAACGACCAGGAGAAGAGCCGTTTATCTTTTATAGAGAAGAGCTGCGAGTCCTTAGGAATAAAGGGTGCGGCGCACCCACCCTCTAAAGAACATGCCGCTCCCCTCTCATCCCACACCGGCCGGCCCTCACGAATTACTCTTTACCGTACCGGTGATCTATGCCGCCGGCTGGCGGATGGTAATATCGAGTTTTTAGGCCGGGTAGATTACCAGGTGAAGATTCGAGGTTTCCGCATAGAACCCGGTGAGATCGAGAACTGCCTGTTAGAGCATGAGTCGGTGAAAGATGCGGTAGTGGTAGACCTGGATACAGCAGAAGGAGAGAAGTATTTGTGCGCCTATGTAGTGGCGGAATTCACAGCACACAGTGCGGATCAGGGAGTTGGCGGCACGGAGGTTGATCTTACCGGTGTAGAAGAAGTCAAACAGCAGTTAACTCCTGTACTGCGTGAGTACCTATCCAGGACGCTGCCTGATTATATGATCCCCTCCCAGGTTGTGTTTTTGGATAATATTCCTTTGAATCCCAACGGCAAAGTAGACCGCCGGGCGTTACCTGAGCCTGAGTTTGAGGCGACGGCGGTTCAGTATGCCCCTCCTCGCGGAGAATCGGAAGAGAAGCTGGTTGAGATATGGTCGCAAGTATTGGGTATGGAGAGCAGTTCTATCGGCATAGACGCCAATTTTTTCGAGATAGGCGGACACTCGCTAAAAGCCACCATGCTGGTGGCCAAAATCCACAAAGCATTTAATGTTAACATCAAACTGGCCGACATATTCAGGAAACCCTCCATCAGGGGCCTAACTTCATACATAAGCTCTGCTGTAGAAGATAAATTCATATCTCTTGAACCGGCCGGGAGAAAAGAATATTACTCACTATCTTCCGCCCAGAAGAGACTGTATCTTTTACAGCAATTTGATATGAATAATATGACCTATAATATGCCCAGGGTAATGTTACTGGAAGGTGAGCCTGATAAAAAACGACTGGAAAAAGTGCTGCGGCGATTAGTAGAGCGGCATGAGAGTTTCAGGACATCTTTCGAAATGCGCCGGGGAGAACCGGTGCAGAAAATACACAATCCTGGAGAGATCGAATTCAAGATAGAATTTGAAGAAAATCCCAAATTACAAATCCCAAATTACAAACAAATTACAAGTCACAAATCCCAAATAACAAAAGAAACCCAACCTGCAGCCGACAGTATGCAAAAAGAAGCAGAGGGTGATGGGCAGAGCTTTCCTCATCATTCATCACTCATCATTCATAATTCAGTTCTCAAATTCATACGTCCTTTTGATCTATCTAAAGCCCCCCTGCTGCGGGTAGGGTTGGTGAAACTGCAAACTGGGGGCAAAACCTCCTCACCGGCCGGGGGCGCCGCCCCCCACATCCTGTTGGTAGACATGCACCATATTATTTCCGACGGCACCTCTGTAAAGGTATTTATCGGTGATTTTATGGATCTATATGCCGGTAAGGAGTTAACTCCACTACCTTTGCAGTATAAAGATTTCTCAGAGTGGCAGAATAGTGAAGATGGAAAAGAAGCTGTGAGCAGGCAGCAGCAGTATTGGTTGGGACAGTTTTCCGGAGATGTCCCTGTCCTAAAACTGCCCTATGATTTTCCCAGGCCTGCGAAACGCAGTTTTGCCGGAGCTTCTTTAGAGTTTGAAATAAATCAAAATAAAACCGAAACTTTACGAAAGTTGGCGGACGAAGAAGGAGTAACCCTGTTTTTGGTTCTCCTAACTGTCTATAATATATTGTTGTCGAAATTAAGTTGGAGCGAAGATATCGTAGTGGGCAGCCCTGTAGTAGGACGCAGGTTTGTCGAGGTGCAGCAAATAATCGGTATGTTTGTCAATACTGTGGCACTCAGGAATTATCCGCGAGGGAGTAAGACCTTTAAAGAATTCTTACAGGAAGTAAAAAAAAGAACCCTGGAAGCTTTTGAGAACCAGGATTACCCCTTCGAGGATTTAGTAGATGAAGCAGCGCCAACCAGGAAAACTTCTCATAATCCAATGTTCGATACTATGTTTACTTTGCAGAACATCGGTGTCCCCGAAGTGGAACTACCGGGATTGAAACTAAAAACTCTCGAATACAAGCACCGTTTTTCCAGGTTCGATATGACCTGGATTAGTATAGAGAAGGAGGATAGCCTGATTTTTACTGTCGAATACAGCACCGCCCTCTTTAAAGAGGAGAAAGTAAAAAATTTTGCCGGATTTTTTGAAGAAATAATCGATATCGTAACAGCCGGCAGGGATATTTGTTTGAAGGATATAGATATAGCAGCCGGTCTGGCGGATTCGCAGGAATCGATTTCTGTAGAAGCTTCCGGGGATTTTGATTTTGTTTGAAGCAGCGCGACTGGAGATCAATAGATGAATGGTCAAAATAAACAAAAGTCGGTTGAAGCATACTGGCTCGATAAATTATCCGGTACACTGCCTAAAATCTCTCTGCCCCGGTACGACCGGGAAAAAAACAGCGCACCGGGAAAAACCCAACTGCGCTTCGAAATTGCAAAAACTGTATTCGCACAGTTGCAAAAGATGGGAAACAATTCCGACCTTGAAGTGTTCATATTGTTATTGAGCGCTTTGAATGTTGCTTTATACAAATATACCGGCATAGAAGATATCCTGGTAGGCACCATATCGCCCAAAAAGGAGGGCGTAAAAAGCAGCCCGGTATTTTGCCGTACCCGCTTGAATAAAGATTTAACTCTTAAAGAGACAATCGACTGCATTAAAAAGGATGTGCTGCAGGATTTTAATTATATAGATTACTGCTTTACCAGCCTGTATCAAAAACTGGCTGCTAACCGGGACAGCGACAGCTTAGAGATTTTTAATGCCGCGTTTATCTACGATAGACTCCAGGACAAAAGTAAACTCCCGGATCGATATAACCTAATATTCACCCTCTTAACTACCGGGAATCAGCCGGTTTTGCAGGTGGATTATAAATCGGGCCTTTATACAGGAGAAACCGCTGCCGGTTTCTGCCGCAATTTAATCGGTTTTCTTGCTGATTTGCCGGCACAGCTTGAGAGCAGGATAGCTGATATCGAAATAACCGGGCCTGAAGAGAGAGAGGCTTTGTTTAAATTTAATGAAACCGGCGCCCCTTTTTATTTAGATAAGACAATCCCGCAGATGTTCGAGGATCAAGTAGACAGGAGTCCCGGCCGCACAGCAGTGGTATGCGGCAACCGGCGCCTGACCTATGGCGCGTTGAATAAGAGAGCCAATCAACTGGCCTGGATTTTAGCGGGAAAAGGAGTTAAAAAGGGATCTATAGTGGGTTTGATGTTGGAACGTTCCCTTGAAGCAGTCGTCGCTATGCTGGCTATTATGAAAGCCGGCGGCGCATACCTGCCGATCGATCCGCGCATGCCGGAAAAGAGGATTTTGACCATGCTTAGAGACAGTAATGCAGGAATCCTGTTAACAGGCAGCAGTATAGTGCAAAAACTCCCTTTTACAGTTTTACAGGGCCTCGAAAATAAAAATGTCCGCCCTTTTTATACTCCTCCCCGCAAGCAGGTTAAAGACCGCGATTTCCCGGTGAAGAAACCGGCCCCGGATGCGTTAAAGGTGTTGTTTTTAGATTTGTCTCGATATTTCGGCAGCCCCGGGATACGTCATGATGTGGCGGGACCACCCCTTGAAGGCATGGTTGAGATAGCCTGCCCGGAAGGCCGGTGGGGTGAAAAAGTAGACATCGAAATATTAAAATCCGGCATCGATTTTGACAGTTACGATGCGTTAAAAAAGGTATCGGTGGAATTTGATCCCCAGGTGGTTTGTGTACGCTCTTTGACTGTTTACCGGGATTTCTTCCATAGGACCATCCAGTCCATACGCCAGTGGGGAATCGAAGCTCCTATCATTGCCTGCGGCCCTTATGCCGCCCGCAATTACGACTCCCTGCTGCAGGACAGGAATATCGACTTGCTGCTGCGAAGCGAAGACGAAACGGCTTACGGTGAGATCATAGAAAAGATTTTAGAAAATAACGGTAAGCTGCCCGGCGATGAAGTTTTGCGGGAGATTAGCGGCATCGGTTTTGTGCCTTGCGCAGCGAAAGAGGGTAAAAGATTTGCCAGGGAAATAATCCTGTTGGATGAGTTGACCGATGCCTTATCCTGGGAAGGCACGGCTGACCTCGAACCTGTAAGTAGTCCTGGGGACCCGGCTTGTGTTATTTTTACTCCCGGTTCCACCGCTAAGCCCAAAGGTGTATTGGTGGAGCACAAGAACGTCGTCAATAACCTGCTCTGGTTTGCCCGCCGGTATGGTATCGAGGAGGAAGTCCGCGTTGCTCAACTGACCGGTTATACCTTTGGCCCCAGTGTAGAGCAAATCTTTGCCACCCTGCTGAATGGAGCCACTCTTTGTATTCCCGGGGACAGCAGGGCTGCTGCCGGCCGGGAAGAATTCAGGGCTTTTATCCAGCAGAACAATGTTAACGTAGTTCATTCTTCACCCGGTGTTTTGAAAGAACTCCTAAGCAGCGGTGAGAAGCTGCCCAGTGTAAGGACGGTCATATCCGGGGCGGAGAAGCTAGAGCAGGCGGTAAAGGACCGGTTAATAGATAAAGGATACGAGTTACATAATCATTACGGCTGCACTGAAACCGCTGTGGAAGCGCTGGCGGATTTTTGTTCACCGGGCAAAGTTACTTTAGGCAAACCCATAGCCAACACCTCTATTTTTATCCTCACTAAGGATTTAAATCTTGCTCCCATCGGCGCTGCCGGTGAATTGTATATTGCCGGGGCCGGGGTTTCCAGGGGTTATCTGAACCGTCCCGAACTAACAGCGGAAAAGTTTTTGTCATTTCCTTTTGATCTCGATGGGTCTGATAGGTCATATATGTCCTATAGGACCAATGTTATTTACCGTACTGGAGATTTGTGCCGCTGGCTGCCGGAAGGCAAAGTGGAATTTTTGGGCAGGATAGATCATCGCTCATAAAAAGTTTGGCCTCCGGCAGGGCCGCCGGAGGCGAGCCCCTCAGAGTTCTCGAATGCCCGTTTGCTGAGTGCTGGATGCCGAAAGCTGAAAGCTGTAAGTGTTCAGTTTTTTTTTAACTGAACACTTACAAAGGATACTTTTAGATTTAAGAAGGCTGTGGTATAATGAGAGTATGGAACATGAAATCCTGGATTCTAAAAAAATAATCGAAACGATAAATGTATTGAATCTCAGGATAGCAGAGAGGTTTCCCGGTTCCGGCCTATCGAAAGTAGGGGGAAAATTGTACAAAATAGGCAGGGAAACCGATGCCGTCATAGCCTGGATAGAGAAAGCCAATATTTGGTATAGACTGGGAACCGCTGTATTTATTGCCCTGCTGCTTGCCGGGTTGATATTTGCCCTGTTTTCATTGAAAGCCGACCTGACTAAATTTACCCTGATGGATGCGGCTTCATTAGGAGAAGCGGTCATCAACGAGATCGTGTTGTTGGGAGCTGCCGTCATTTTCCTGGTCTCTATCGAAACCAGGGCCAAGAGAAAGAAAGTCATTACTGCCATCAACCGGCTGCGTTCTATTGCTCATGTGATAGATGCCCATCAATTAACTAAAGACCCTTATAGCATTGCCCGCCCGGCGGAGGACACGGAGCATTCTCCCAAGCGTACTATGACTGAGTATGAGTTGGGCCGGTATTTAGATTACTGTTCCGAACTGCTTTCTTTGACCGGCAAAGTGGGATTTCTTTATGTACAGAAGTTTGATGACCCTGTATCGGTGAATGCGGTTAACGAGTTGGAAGAGTTGACCACCGGGTTGTCGCGCAAGGTTTGGCAGAAGCTGATGATCCTGGAAACCCCGGCCCAAAAAAATATAAATAACCGGAAACGAAAAAATTAAACAAACCCCACATGCGTGGGGGAGCGTTTAGCCGTTGCGCGGGGTGGGAGCCGGTAAGCGCTTTTTAAATTAACAAAAGTTTTGTTC
>JAGLSW010001046.1 GCA_023135565.1 Candidatus Aminicenantota bacterium
GGCCTGCTCGTGATCCTGGAAAAAGAAACGCACATTCCCTTTTACCGGGCGCAGTAAGCCCAGGATTACTTTTAAGAGCGTGGTCTTGCCGCTGCCGTTGGCCCCGATAATGCCGATAAAATCCCTCTCGGACACAACAAAGTCAATATTTTTTAACACCATGCGGTCGTTATACCCGGCGCTGACGTTATCTAACTCGAGTATCTTTCCTCCCGGCATACTAATTTCTCACTGCAGCGCTTCTTTAAAAGCCCGGGCGATCTGCTTCATGTTGTCTAACCAATCGAGGGCCAGGGGGTCCAACTGCACCACTCTCCCTTCGATCTCTGCAGCCACAGTTTGGGCGCTGTGAACGTCGAATTGCTTTTGCACGAAGATGACCCGGATATTTTCCTGTCGGGCTATATCTATCACTTTTTTCAGGTTGGCGGGAGTAGGTTCTTTGCCTTCTGTTTCGATAGCCACCTGCTCTAAGTTATAATCCCTGCCTAAGTATCCCCAGGCCGGGTGGAATACCATAAATTTTCTACTGCGCAGGTCTTTAAGAACCGCAGCCATTTCCTGGTTTAGCCCGTCTATGTCGGCGGCAAAGTCCCGGAAATTCCCCTCATAAAATGCACTGTTGGCGGGGTCCAGTTTTGAAAGGGCATCCCGGATGTGTCCGGCCTGGATTTTGACCGCCCGGGGCGAAAGCCAGATATGGGGATCGACGCCGCTGTGAGAGTGGTCTTTTCCTGCGTCATAGTGAGCATGTCCCTGGTGAGTGTCTTCTTCCCCTAAGGAATTCGCTTCGATCAATTGAACGCCCTGGGCAGTGTTTATGATTTTCATGTTTTTATCGGCTGCGGCGATATTGTCCATCCAGGCTTTCTCAAAAGCGATATAACCGATGCGAAAGTAGAGTCTCGAGCGGCTCAAATCTTCCAATTGCCGCGGGATAAGCTCATAGGTGGCCGGGCTGTGACCCGGCGGTATCATCACATTGACGGCCACTTTATCGCCCCCGATACGTTCTACAAAATATTTTTGCGGTAGGATACTAACGGTAACCGGCAGTTTTTCCTTAGCGGTTCTCCCGGGTTCCCTGGTATTTTGCTTTTCCCGGCCGCAGCCGGACAAAATTAAGAGAACCGAAATCACTAAAACAATTTTTCTCATACAACCTCCGTTTTTATGCGGGTTTATAACCGTATGCGAACGTCTTCATTATAAAACAAAACCCCGAAATGTCAAGGGGGGGGGCTGCGGAGTCACGCCTCGCCTCCGGCGGCCCCACCACGTGGG
>JAGLSW010001047.1 GCA_023135565.1 Candidatus Aminicenantota bacterium
GCAGCCCTTTGCCGTAATCCACATCCAACCAGGAGTTAGGGACAATAAAACTAAAATAACCGCCTTCTTTTAAAAATTTGCAGCCGTGAATAAAAAAATAAGCGTAAATACCGGCTCTTTTGCCGATGTCGGCTATTTTTTCTCCATGAAAAGTGAGGGCATTTTCGATAATTTTTTGTTTGTATTCCAGGTCTTTAGGAGATATTTCACTTATCTCTTCCTGCCTGGTGTAGGGAGGGTTGCCGACGATGACATCGAACCACCGTGGGTAGATCAACTCCATTTCATCCAATCCTAAGGTTTTGGCTCTCGATTTGCGCCATTTTTCCGGGTCGAAACCTTCAGCCCCCACCTGGAAGGTAAAAAAATCTTGATGGAGGATATTGGGATAATTCTTTTCGACGGATAGGTCGTTGATAGCCAGGTTTATGGTGGCAAGGTGGGCCGGGAATTTGGCTATGTCATTGCCCCAAATATTTTGCAAAAGTTTTTCATGATTTTGTCGTTGGTTCAGCAATTTTTTATTATGGTAAGCCCTTACTAAGAATGTCCCGGCTCCGCAGGAAGGATCCAATATGCGGTCCTCTTCGTGCTGAATAGAAAATTTTAGTATTAAATCAACTACATCGGCGTTCGTGAAGTATTGCCCTAAGTTGTGTCTTTCCTTTTGGGGAATCAATCGTTCAAAAATCCCGCCGATTATGTCGAAACCCAATTTAGAAAAATCATACCGTTCCAAAATTTTGATCAATTCTTTAATGATTTTTACCACTTCTACGGCGTCGGGAAAGGCAATCTCATCGATAAAGTCAGTGCTGTAGATGGTTTCATAATCTATCTCTAAAACCCTATCGAAAAAGACCTGCAGGAAGCCTTGCAGCGATGTGCCCCTGGTAAGGCTTTCCGGTAATTTTAGAGGGTCTAATTCAGCGGGTCTTTTGGCCTGTAGAAGGTTATAGAATAAAATTTTATTAACCAGGAGGTAAGCGGTTTGCCGGGCGGCTCTGGCATAATCCCCGGATTGGTAAGCAAACGACCAGCCCTGGTCGGAAAACCATTGTTGTAACTTGTTTGCAAAGGCAAGGTCTTTGTGACATTTATCGTCGATAATCCTTTGATAGTAATTGGCTAAGACCCTGATTTTCTCATGTATACGAAAAACCAGGAGTTCATCGACGGGCAGTTTCGGTTCCTCTTCACTGCCGGTATGCACCCTATAAAGCCTGATTAAAAAGTTTTGTAATTCTTTTTTTATCGCTTCTTTATGGCGGGTATTTTCCATTTCGTTCAGGTTTTCAATTTCCGATAGTTCGTATTTCCCGATAACCTGTTCTTCTTCCGGTTTGACTGCATTTACCTTTTCTGTGTTGTACCAGACAAGTTTTTTAAAATTGGTAAGGGCAAAATACCGGGCTTTTCTTTCCACTGCTTTTCTTCTGGCCGGTTCTTTTAATTCTGCTTCGGCAAAAACATCGAAATAAGGTAGCTTTGCTTCGATAACACAAAGTACATGGCTGCTTCTTATAGACTCGTAAACCACCAGGTCAGGCATTTTTCTATCTTTTGCGGAAGTCTCTACATCGGGCAGTCCTAAGTCAAGATTGTTATCTTTAATGATTTCCCGCATCCAGTGCATTAAAACGGCCACTGCGCTTCTCTCAGTTTTGTAGACGTCTGTTCCGAAGGGGCCAGGCATCTTTGAGGAACGGGTGGAAATTTTACTCTTCTTTTTCATATTCTTTTAAAACCTGGTTAACGATTCTCCCGGCTATTTCGAAAGCAGCGGCAATCCTGATTATTTTTACATCGGCAAGGCCTTTTATAGCAAGAAATTTCTTTAACGGATGGTTAGCCACCCCTTTGAAGGAACCGAATTTCCGCAGGATTTCTCCTGCGATTTTTTCAGCGGGTTTTCCTTTAATACCGGTTGAAATCAAGATGGCAAGTAATTCGGTATCTGTTAAAGATTCGGCGCCCAGTTCCCTGAGTTTTCCGCCGGGATGGTGCCATTTCAACTTATTATATCCAGTTAATGTTTCTTCCGGGCCGGAGCCGTAATCGTTTTTTTTCATGGTACAATTTTAGACGAAAACTCTCGATAATTCAATAGAGCAGCGCAATTTTTTTCTTTTCCTACAGGGGGTATTTTTTTGGCCTACCATGAAATTAGCCACAGAGGACACAGAGAGGGGAGCGCTTTGGCTTCTAAATAATAAGAAGTTTTGTTCAAACTTTTT
>JAGLSW010001048.1 GCA_023135565.1 Candidatus Aminicenantota bacterium
CAAAACTTTTATTTATTTAAAATCAAAAACGCTCACACGCTGCCCCTTGCCGCGAAGCGGCTTATTGGCTCCCCGCGCCGCCGCACGAGGGGGGTAAAAAAAAGGAGGCGGGACCCTGGATGATAATCCGGGAATACCCGCCCCGATAGTTCGTTCTATTTTAAACGTATAGACTTCTCGTGTAATCCGCCTTTTAAAGAATCATAAATCAAACTAACACTGCCACTGCCTTTTACCAGCAGACGGAAATCCACTTTTCCAAACCCGGGAATTCCTTCCGACACCCAAAAGAAATTCTTGCGGCACTCGATTTTTTTGGTAATGCCGCGGAAAGAATCAGTCAGAACTCCGGCTGCTAAAAGTTTAACATTACTGCCGGCAACCTTGAAACGGTCGGCGCGGTGCAGCTTCTTCTGCTGCGCCCAGTACGAAATAGACGGCGTCACCCGGCTGTTGGCAATGCAAACATCCAATTGGTAAAGCCCGCCGGCTAACTTTTTGACTTTTACTTTGTCGAAAGCGAGCCGGGCCAGTTGGTCGGCATGAAACAAACAAAAAGCGGTGTTGCGGTGACAGGTTTCGGCCAGTTTGAAAAGAGGCGATACCCGCTGTCCGAATTTTTTTATACCGCCGATAAAGACTTCCCCATAAAGAGGATGTTTGTAGGGTTTTAACTTCGTATAATGCTCGCCCATAAGCACCCTTTCATGGTAAAACAAACGGTTCAAATCCTTCGAAAAAGAACGCCAATACTGCAGTTCTTCATCTTCTTTAGGCGCTTTTTTCCCGGCTTCTTCATCCTGGTGCAACCCGAAGACATCGAAGGGGTCGATATCTAATTCATTGACATAAGAGTAGATACCGAGAGTATTAAAAAGGAAGTCCACACTGCCGCCATAAACCGTATACATGTCTTTATAGACTGTCATGTATTTGTAACCGGGCAGTATCTTTTCTCCTCTTTCGCCGATGTAGTCATAGACTTTCTTATCCGCACCGGGGATGTCCCCTAAGTTGGTGGCTCCCGGCCCCCTGACGATCATTCCGCCGAAATTGTGGTAGCACTGAGCTCCGGCAATATTGGGGTGGTCCAGGAGAAAACCGAGGGTGGCCTTAGTTTCGGGCCAGCAAAAAGGATAAGTCCCCGCACCTACCTGTACATAATTCGGCTGCCAGTTGTAACCGTAATTGCGGTTCATATCATAACCGCCGGGTCCGTCCTCGTTAATGAAGCCGTCGCCGTCGTTGTCGATTCCTTCCATTCCTAAGAAAAGAAATTCCCCTTTTTCTCCAGGCTTGATAGGCACCAGCAGCTCCGGGTTGGAAGGATGGCGCTTGAAAGTGCCCTTGGGGTCTTTTTTCCACATTTGGGTGATAGAACCGTCGCCATCTAAGTCTTCGGCGCCGTCTTCATCCGCAACGCCGTCCTGGTCGTCATCTAAAGGAATAAGCCCGGTTCGGGGCCAGTCGGGGTCGGCGATTCCGTTGATATATACATCGCGGCTGTCGGGGTTCATGGTAGGTATCATGTAAAAAACCTTTTCGTCCAATAGGCGGGTAACCAACTCGGTCTTGCCGTAGTTTTTGAGCAAATACCAGAGCATGTAGAGGGTGGCTTCCGTGCCCTGGATCTCGTTGCCGTGGATGTTGCCGTCGATGTAAAAACCGGGTTTGTGTTTGGCCGGGCCGGTTTTCGGGTTGTCCAGGATGAGCGCCCAGATATCCCGGCCCTGGTGACTTTTCCCTAAGGACTTTAAAGTTAAAAAACGGGGATAAGCTTTTTCCAGGGATTTTAGTGTGCGCGTGAGTTCAGCATGGTCGTAATAATGATCGAAAGAGAGGCTTTCTATGCCCCGGGAAAAGAGATTGGCGTTTAACAACAGTAACAAAATTAGTCCCGGTAAAATACAAAAAATTTTATTTTTAATATTGTGTCTCATTTTTTCCTCCTTTTACTTTAGCGTCACAAGGGCGGTAACTGAACCGCACTTAGGAGAAGCGGCGGTTATGGAAACCTGCGAGCCTTTTTTGCCCCTGATAGTCCATTCTATTTTTTTGGTATCCCCGCTGCCCTCTAAAGAGGGGATGGTCTCCAGGGACCGCCCGGAAAAGATAGATTGCCCGGCGTCTGTCTTAAGGCTAACCCTGATGGGCCAGGCCGTGCGCGCCCTCCTGCCCTGGGCGGTTGAGGTGGGAAACCAGCCGCCATTGCCGATAAAGAGCGTCACCTGGAAAAGGTCGCTGCTTAGAGCTTCGACCCGGGTCTCTTCGATAACCAACCGCGGCAGGCGCTGCATCAGCTTAAGGTAAAAATCAATGTGCAGGGAGATGGTCTTTTCTAATGCCTTGATTGGGGGCGTTGTCTTCAAATAGGGGATAAAGCCGCCTATTTCTACATCTCCTAAAGTGGGATGTTTGTAGGGTTTCCAGGCGTTGAAACCTTTTCCTTTGAGAATGGAGTCGCTCCATTTTAGTATGTAGGCGTCGGCATGTTCGCCATCAGCGGCGGCTGCTTTTTTAGGCATTTGCGCCAACATTTCCGCCATTTTGGGCGGGGTAAGGCGTCCTTCCTGCACTGTTTTTATCAATATGGCGGCATTGACATTGGGCGGCGCTCCCTGTTCTTTAAGAAAGGCGTCTATTTTTTCTTCGCCTAAGGCTACAAACTCGTCGGCGGACATGGCTTTCAATTTTTCAGCATCCAGGGTATCTTTTTTATCCTTTTTTTTCGCTTCGGGGACGGCCCACAAATCCGTTGAGAAAACCTGGACGCCCAATTGGAAATAACAGTAAGCGGCGAAAGAACCTTTTACGACTCCTTTTGCCTTTTTCTGGGGGTAATCGAGTTTAGCTGCTTTTAATGCTTCTTTGTACTCTTTTTGGATGGCCTGCAAGTAGGGCATATCTTTTTTATCTATGTCCATTGCCGGGCCTAAGCCGAAGAACATGGCTACCATCTCTTCGGTGACTTCGATACCGGCCGGCACTATATTTAAGCCCTTAACGATTTCCACGATCTCTTTTAGAGAGTAATCGGTGTCCGGGTCTAAGCCTAACATCGGGGCAATAAGTTTCGGCACTTTGACTTTTGCGCCTCCTGCCCTAACTTTGCCTGTCTGCTGCAAATTGAGCAGTGTGTTCTCGGTAGAAAAATTGAGTACCAGGGCAATGTTGGGATGAGCAGTAAAAAATTCCACTAAGGCGATGGTTTCGGCCTGGGAAACGGGCCAGATCCCGGTGGTTTTGACGTTGTATTCGAAATCGTGGGGGAAATTGCGGTTCAGTTCCACGCCGCCGGGAGGGTCTTCGTTGTATTTACCGTCGTTGTCGTTATCGAGTCCTTCGCTGTACAGGGAATAGATTCCTTTTTCTCCTTTCGCAGCGTCTGCTTTTCTCATCAGGCGGGGCTGCGCCGGGTCGGGGAACCATTCGCCCTGCGGGTCTTTGACCCTCATGCAGGAAATTAGCCCGTCTTTGTTAAGATCATCGGGGCCATCTTCGTCGAATAGTTCGTCTAAATCGTCGTCTACGGGCTTGTAGTTGGTTTTGCGTTCGTCTACGGGTTTTGAGAAGAATTGCCGGGCCGCGTCGGGGTTCAGGAGCGGGGCAATATACACGGTTCTTGTTTTTAGGAAAGAAGCGATCTCTTTGCCGGTTTTATTCCCGTTGAGGAGTTTGCTAATCAACATCAGGGCTGCTTCTGTTCCCGGCAGGTGGTTACCTTCCAGGTTAGCCGAAACAAATACCGCCGGTCTCGAGTCGGGATTTATTTTTCCCGGCGCGGCGATGCGCAGCACATAGAGATCGTTTGTTTTATAGGTTTTGCCTATGGATACGAGTTTTGTCAGGGCCGGGAATTTTGCCGCCCAGGATTTGAGCAGCGTTTTTACTTGTGCCGGGGAATGATATTTATCAAAGGTGAGTTTTCCCGTATCCGCGCCCATCAGGATCGTTGAGAATCCTAAGAGAACGCATAAACAAAAAGTGAGAAAATATCTAATTTTCATTCAAGCCTCCTAATTTTATTGATATTGTGTTAGAATTTATTAGTCAAAGTATTGATACGAAAAAAACGCTGCCTAAGTTATGTGATTGGTGCTCCCAGCTTCTAAACCCCACTCGCGCCCCGTACGCACGGGGAGGCGATGAGCGGCTTCGCCGCAGGGAACAGCGGGTGAGCGTTTTTGATTTTAACTAAACAAAAGTT
>JAGLSW010001049.1 GCA_023135565.1 Candidatus Aminicenantota bacterium
CGCCCCTCATCGGCTCCCCGCGCCGTGGGGCCGTGCCGCGGGCTTGACACAGGACAAAATTCTCTTTAAAATACTTCTATGTTAAAAAAAAATGGCGCGCCACCAGCCACAAAATCACCTTATGCTGTAGGGTTTGTCTTGTTATTGCTGACTGCGCTGCTCTATACGCTGACAAACTACGGCGGCATCCGCGCCGCGGATTCGGAAATCGTTTTCCGGCTGAGCGAGTCTATCGCGACAGAAGGCAAACTCGACGTCAAAGAACTGGAACTGTGGCCGGGATTCGGGGTATCACCTGGAAAAGATCAAAAAAAATACCCGGTCTTCGGCCCGGCGGAATCTTTTCTAAACGTCCCTTTTTACCTGCTGGCCCGCACAATAAACAAAACGGGATGGTATAATAATTTATCTTATTTACCTCCCAGCCACTACTGCACGGACGGGATTTTCTCTTTCGTAAGAAACCGCACACCCCGGCAGCCGGAACAACACGCCCTGCGCTTTATCGTCTCTTTTTTTAATGTCTTGGTTTCCACGCTGACGGTTTCGGTATTCTGGCTCATTATGTGGAGCTTGCTGAGACATACTTTCAGCGCCTTTGCCGCCGCTTCGGTTTTTGCTTTCGGCACCCTGCTCTGGCCCTATTCGGGCACTTTTTTCAGCGAACCTTTAGCCACATTGTTTGTGCTGCTCTCTTTTTATCTTTTAGTGATCCGAGAGCGGGCGGTGTCCGCATCGGCCCAAGAGAAGACAGCCCTCAACGCCCCCGGCAATCCCGGCAAAGACGACCAAAAAGACAAAAATAAAATAAAAGTTTCTTTTTTAAGAAAGTTGCTGCGGCAAATTAATAATAAATTTCTCTGGGCCGGGATATTTTTAGGAGTCGCCATCGCTGCTCATTTAACTGCTGTTCTTTTTGTGCCTTTCTTTATGATTTACGGCTTCTTTTTAGCAAAGCACAAGGGGCGCCTCCGGCGCTCGGATATTGCCTCCGGCGGCCAAAACCC
>JAGLSW010000105.1 GCA_023135565.1 Candidatus Aminicenantota bacterium
TTTGTTAATTGAAAAGCGCTTTCATCACCCTGCTGCGAAGCAGCTTCTCGGCTCCCCGTGCCTCGGGGCTCTTTTTAGCCTGTCCCCTTTCTTCCCGGCCCTCCCGGTTGCCCGTAACATTGTAACATTCGCACGCACCGACCCCTTTCCTGAGAGGAGATCATATCGGGCATGCGCCGGAACAAATAACGATTTGATCTATCTTATCTCCAGAATCACATATGAAAGTCACATAAAACTGGCACATACCGTGATAGCAGCCGCCATAATAATTATAGGAAACACAGCCGCCGTAAATCCTGCACATCATCTCACAACCTTTACTCCTGGCCGTGTCACAATGGTAATTGTTGCAAGGATCAAACCAAAAACTCCAGCCAACCAAAAGAGTGCTCATCAATACAACTAAAATTGAAACCAAAACCAAAATTTTAACTTTTCGATTCATAATCTTACTTCTTTATTTTTTTATTTTCGTGTCAACACAAATCACTGCTGCTTACCTGTTTTACACCTAAAACGACTCATGCATCGCATGTATTTGCTATAATATATTAAAAAAGAAAGAATGTCAAGAGTAAGCTCGGATGGTTTTTTTGAGGATATGTGCCAATCGGTTAAAAAAGGAGTTTTGGCGGATATTTATTAGCCTGTCCCCTTTCTTCCCGGCCCTCCCGGTTGCCCGTAACATTGTAACATTCGCACGCACCGACCCCTTTCCTGCAGCCAGAAAGGAAAATGCTGAAAGAGCAGAAACTGAGAGGAAAAAGAAGAAATGGAAACACATCTAAAATGAGTTGAAGAAAAACGAGATAAAAAAGATTAGATGCAGAAAAATCAGTCTTGATTGTCAATTGTTATGACGAAACGCTGCTGGTTTACTAAAATTCAAGACTTGATCCCACTAATACAAATTAGTCATAGGTCTTGACAAACTCCTCATTATTTGATAATCTTGTATCTTAAAAAATCCAATAACAAAGAGGAAGTAAAAATGAAGAAAAATTTTTTCACAACTTTATTATTCATGTTGGTAATCACCATCATCGTTGTGTCGGTCAGTACTGTTAATCTCAACAGTATAAAATTTAAATTCGGCGAATTAGATCATGATGACAGTGGGAAAGTAACAGGGTGTTCAGGCACCGGTGACGAATGTATGTTCGTTTATTAACACAACATCAACAAAGAACAAGGAGACTTAAATGAAGAAAAAACACTTGAAAATATTTTTAGTATTGCTGATCATCATCGGAATCTCTGTGTCTGTTAGCACAGTTAAACTCGAAAGTTGGAATATAAAGATTGGCGAATTAGATCACGATGATAGTGGGAAAGTAACAGGGTGTTCAGGCACCGGTAATGAATGTATGATCGTTTATTAATAATTAAGAAGGCAAATCTAATCCACTTTAGATTATTTCAGGTCGCAGAGTACAGCAGGCAGCCTGATTAACCGTATTGTCTGCTGTTTTCTTAAAAGGATAAATTTGTATTTTAGATAAGGATTAATCGTGTATAAAAAAAATCAAAAAATTTTAATGCTGATTGTTATGATTCCCTCGATAATTCTTTTTATTAACAATTGCAGCGGTTCAAAAACGGAACAGGCACACTATAAAAAAGCCGATTTAAAAATAAACTCGGTAGAGTTTACTTCAAAGGAACTCATCTCAATAAACCATGCTGCCGCTGTAGAAAATAAAATTTTTGCAATCGGTTTAAAATATAATATTTGGCGGATAAACTTAGAAGAAAAAAAAGAAGAGAAAATCATAGAGATGGGTATCGGCCCGGATGAGATATATAAGGCGCGAAGATTAACTATTCACAAAGGTCGGTGCTGGGTTAGCACATCACTAAACTGGGACAAAATTTATATTTTTGACATATTAAAGGAAAAACCTGAAGTTGAATGGTTTAAGCTGCCTACAGGGATTACCAATATCGACTCTCTATTTCCAATATCGGGAAATATAGTCGCTTGTGTATATCATGGCTGGGAGGATAATTTAGTAAAAATTATCGACCGGGAGAAGGGAACGGTTAAGGGGGCCGGAAAACGCACATTTATAAAAGCGATGCGGAGATTTAACGTTAATGTGGCTGATATTTTTATATACAAAGGAAATGCTTACGTGACCCAAACTATCGAACCGGTTGTTCAAATATTTTCAACAGAGCCATTGAGAAAAATAGGCGCGATAACTTTATCGCCTCCATTTTACGATCCTATACCCAAAAAATACGATGTGCAGAAATACAACCGTAAGAAGCATTTTGAATGGATGTCAAGGTGGAACAGGGTTCACAAAATATTTATCGAAGATGACTGGGTGCTTTTACGATATGTTCGCGGGTACAAGGTTACTTTCTATTATGAACTTATCAACCTTAACGACAAAAAAAATCGGTACTACATCGACGCAACCTCCGAATTTATTTATGATTTTAAGGTAATCGACGGTAAATTCATCGTGAGGTCAAGTGTGGAAAATGAAGACGATATCAAATGGAAAAAAGGTGAAATCATTATATAGTTTCTCCCTATTACTCGTATGTTCGGTTTTGTTTTTCACCGGGTGCAGCAGCAGTCAAAAACCGGAAAAAATATTCTTTCAAGACAAAGAATTCCATTTCGTTATCTATACCGACCCTTCCCGGGATTGCCCGGTTTGCATCAAACAGGCGTTGGAAACGATAAATAATATCGACATGGTAAACGCCACGCAAGACCTTAATATAATCGCACTAAAAGCAGAGGGCACTGAATATTTTGTAGTTAATACAAAAGAAAAATATCCGAAAGTCAATGTAATCGTTATAGAAAAACCGCTCCCCTATCCCCATCCTTCGGTAATGGTCATGAAAGAAAACCGGGTATTTATGTTCATGTACCTACCTGTTGATCCCTATGACATGAAAAATGTGCTCGATAAAATGAGAGCATTTTTCGATCATTATTCTTTTTAGGCGTACTTTGATAGAGTTTTCTCTTTTTTCATCCGGGTGAGGCGCGCATCATGAAGAACTACTATGAAATTAATATAGCCACAGAGGGCACAGAGAGGGGGAGCGCTTTTGATTCTAAATAA
>JAGLSW010001050.1 GCA_023135565.1 Candidatus Aminicenantota bacterium
GTCCAATTTTAAGGGTCCATTATAAGGAGAGGTCATAAGTGCAGTGTTTTCCCCTGGTGGGGAAAAAATTCTAACAGCATCAGCGGATAGCACCGCGAAACTATGGGAGTTGAATAACCAGCCTGCAATAAGTTTGGATCAATATGAGAGCGTAAACTATTCATTGAAAATTTCCCCGGATGGTCAGCGAATCTTAACTATTTCAGATTCTACCGCGGAAGTCTGGGACCCGGACGGAAAGCTTCAATTTGAAATAAAAGGCCACACAAAAACAATAAATAGCGCGGTCTTCTCCCCGGATGGGCAATATATACTCACAGCCTCTCTCGATAATACCGCGAAACTTTGGGATTTGAGGGGCAATTTATTATTAGATTTAAGGGGGCATGACAATTGGGTATTTAAAGCATCTTTTTCCCCGGACTCCAGAAAAATACTCACCGCCTCCAGGGATGAGACCGCAAAACTTTGGGATTTGGAGGGGAATCTTTTGACCGAATATAAAGGTCATAAGGATGCTGTTTACAGTGCTGTATTTTCTCCAGGCGGCGATAAAATACTCACTGCATCCTGGGATCACACTGCAAAGCTGTGGGATTTAAAAGGAAATTTATTAACGGTTTTTTCGCATAAAAATTATGTTACGAGTGCTGTGTTCTCATCGGATGGAAGCAAAGTTCTAACATCTTCATGGGATAAGACCGCGAAATTGTGGAACTTAGAAGGCAGGTTATTAACCCATATCAAAGGACATAATGAGCTATTGAAAGGTGCTATTTTTTCTCCACAAAATAATAGGATCCTAACCATATCAAAAGACAAAACTGCCAAACTCTGGGCTTTAAATGGGAATCTTGTATCAGTGTTAAAAGTACCCAGTGTCCAAATAATGGAAGCCATTTTTTCCCCTGATGGAAAGCAAATTATTACTTTTTTAGGAGACGGTACGGCCAAAATTTGGCTCACCCCGGAAGCCATTATCGAATGGCTGAAAACTGCCACAATTCCTCAGTTGACAAAGGAAGAAAAAAGAGAATATGGGATAGATTTTTAATGTTTTTTATTAAGGGAGGGTAACGCGGCAGGTGCGCGTTGCTGTTAGGTCTAAGATGACTGTTGTGTCCTTATCCATGGGCTATGCAGATTTTTTGTTTTTCTTAGCGACCCAGCGGCGATTTAATTCACCGGCAAAACGAATCCCATCATCATCTTCAAAAATTATATCATGACGGGCTAACAATTCGAGTGTGGTTCTAAATGTGCCGGGATTTTTTAAAGGTGAAGCGGCATTCACGGCATCGGCCAGTTCATCCAATTTCCAGATTCCTTCTTTTTGAGCCATGATACGCATCAGTTCCCGTTCGTTCTCAGTGATATGATCCCAGACGCCCTGGAAATAATACTCCGCTTTCTCGAAAAAATCCGCCGTGATCACCTGGGGAAGATCAACTACTTCGAGAGTTCGAGGAGTTTGCTCACTTTCTTCTTCAAAGCGTTCATTCCAGGAGAAGACCAGTTCTGTGCATAAGGATTGAATCAAATAAGGTTGACCGGCAGTTTGACGGTATATTTCGTCGAGTAAATCTGCGGAGTAGTCGAGGGCAAAGCGCGGCGGTTTGGGATGGGCAATCAAATCGAACGCATCCTCCCGTTTTAAAAAACTGACCCGGATATATTCCGCCTGCCCATAAAAAGCTTGTTTATAATCACGCCCCATTTCTTCTATCGTGTGCAGCCCGGCAAATATCAATCCCAGCCAGGGATATTCCTGGGCCAGATCACGCAAATATGGGAGGATTTCTGCATCGATTTGTTTGGTTTCGATTTTCTCCTGGATGACTTCAAATTCGTCGATAGCCAGGACCAGTCTTCTTTGACCGGTCATTTGCGGGGCTAACCTGTCCAGGAGCCGGTTAAAAGCCCGGCAAGCACTCCCCATATCGCTATAGTCCGCTGCATCAGGCGAGGAAAGGGCTGATATTCCCGCTTCCGGGGTAACCTTACAAATGGCTTCGGCAAAACGTTGAAGAAATTGACCGGAATGAAGTACTTTCCCTACTTTCTGGATGCTGATATATACCAGGAGTATGCTGCTGGAGGTGTTCCGGGCCATGTATCTTAAGATGGATGTTTTGCCGATGCGCCTCTGCCCGTATAAGATCAAGGTAGGAATTTTATTCCCCATGTACCAATAATTCTCTATTTCTTCGATGATAGCCTTCCTTCCCCTGAATGTTGCGCCGGTAACAGGGCGGCCTGAAAAGCCCTCATAAAGGTTTTGCGCTGGCCGTTTCAACTCGTCATCTGAAAATTTCCAACCGGCCCTGTCGATAATAGATTGACAATTATAAATAATCCTTTTTAGAAGGCCCCATTCCGGGTGGGGACAGCCCCCTTCGCCCTCTCCTGTAAGCTGGTTTAACATGCTGATGGAATCTACGGCAGCCTGAGACTTTTTGAAAGAGGAGTAGGCTTTCTCTGCTCTTTCCATATTTTTAGCAATCTCTCGCAATTCCCACAAAATCTTTAGGGTGGCGGGCCTTAATAACGTATCGGGTAGTTTTTCCAGGCGTTGGGTTTCCTGCTCCCATTTCACGATAGCCTGGATTGTATCTTTATCCTTGTCGTTCCGATTAATAGCGAACCATTTATCGAGAGCATCGGCGATATAGTACATTTCTGTGCCATACGTCAAATCTTGAAGTTTGGCAAAGGTGTTCACCGCTTCGGCGGTTTCGCCCCGGTGCAAAAACCAGAAACCGGCGCAAGCAGACCGGGCGTCGGTATCGGTCCGGGATGCCGGGGCGTGCTTCTTTAGCCGTGGTCTTATTTTACCGGGGAGTAGAAAAAACAAACCGTCGAGAGCTTTTTGCCGGAGTTGTTTTCTCAGGGCGGTACAGCAAAAACGAACCACATTCATATCCGGGATTCCTTCTACCAACGTTGAAACCTTTGGCAATAGGGTTTCTTTATTGGAACAAGCCAAGCAGTTGTTTAGCGCTTTGATGATAGGGATATACTGTAAGGAGAAAACCAGTATCTGATAGGTGGCCCGGATGCCCTGTTCCCAATCGGTATCCAGGGCATTTTCCAGTTGTCGGCGTAGCCCGGGCAGGGGCAGGGAAACAACCCGGCCTAAAGGCGAAATCCGGCGTTGCCGAAAAATGTACCGCTTCATTGCGGCAAATAATGCAAGCGGCACATACAACGGTAAACGCATGATACATAGACTGAAAGTTGTACCCAGGGCGGTACTGAAAAAGGCGGCGGTTCTTAGATTTCGTGTAAGAATGCTTACGGTGGCAGCATCAGTCGCTATCGCCGGGACAACGAGTGTTACAGCAAAAATTAGACGTCCTGCCATAATAAAAAACAAACCGCCTACTGCGCCTTTTATCACGTCGTCATCGACCCCGGCTTTTACGCAGCCCGCGACATTTAATGCTGCGCCTGCCGCAGCCCCTAATGCCGCACCTAAGACTGTCTCGAAAAGAGGAAAGGTATCCGGGTTGATGTTTACAAGTAAAGGTAAAAATATCTTTAAAATATTGCCGCCAACAGCAAAAGTGACGCCAAAGGTCAAACCGAAAGATACGCCATAAGCCGTGCCGTGCCCCTTACCGACAATGCCGCCGGAAACGATACCCACAATAATGCCTAAAGCAAGCAGAAGCCAATCGACTCCCTGGCCCAGCAGGATGATTCCCAGGGCCGCTGCCGCTGCTGCAAATAATAAAAGCAGGGCGGCTTGAACCATTAAATTGCGCTCCGGCGTATGACGACTCTTCTTCCTCTTTTTCGGTTCCTCCTGCCGTGCAAAAACATTTATGTAATGGGACAGGGCCTGTGGAAAGAAAAAAACCCAAAAAAGTAAACGAAGATAATCCAGGGGGTTCCACGGAGAGAGTGGGCGTTTCAGCCTGGGGGCCAGGTTCAGTTCAGGCCCGATAGGATTTTGTTTGTTCATAACATCTCTTTTGTATCCTGCTCAAATGCGTCCTCCCAGCGGTAGTGAGGGTCGTTTAAACTTTCATAATAGTGGAAAGCCGCCCGCTGGAGCTTGAATGGATGACGATTAGATAGCTCCAACAATTCATCACAGGCAGCTTGATTAAATTTTATTGCCTCCGGTGCCCAGGGATGTTCCAAGAGCTGCAGGCATTCATCACGGTTCATGCCTTTCAAGGTGTAGGGCTGCAATATGTTATAAAAAGGCGATCCTAACCCTGTGTCCGGGTAAACTTCTTTTAACGGAGTCCGGGATACCGCTAATAGCCTGAAATCTTCGCTGCTTTCACACAGGGCCCGGAAATGACTCAAATCCTCGTTGGTTATGCCCCGTTTGGGCGCCTTATCCAGTTCATCTAATAAGAGCAAAAACGGTTCCTTTTCCAGGACTTCACAGATGGCACTCCAGTTATGACTCTCTAAGCCCAACGATTGAGCGATAATTGTATAAAAGGCATCGGAATTTTCAATCCTGTCGAAGTTTATCGGGCCGATTGTTTTTCCCTCCCAGCGGCGTGCCAGGTGCAGCATCATAGAGCTTTTGCCGATTTTGGGTTCGCCTCTTATGGCTACCGATCCCCCCTGGAGATAGTTCCATAAACGGCGTGTTTCTTTTTTTCTGCCGACAAACCGTTCCGGTTCCCTGATGGCCATCGTATCCCTGAAAGGGTTATTCACAAGATCCACTGGTTTCAAGTTTTTTTTTACTGGCGGGGCCTTATGCTTTAACTGTACAAGGGGCGGATCGCCCACCAAATAGGAAACGGCATTCGGTGTTTGTATTTTACCTCTATCCACGGCCCATTTTCTGACTTTAACCATGACATATTTTTTCAGATCATCGAAAGTAACACAACCTTTATTCTCCCTATCGCCTTTTCCATTTAATCCTTGCAACAAGAAATTGGTAAAGACTCCGTTAAGGACCGTATCATGATTATGTGCCTCCTCAAAGCGCATGCACGCGGACAGGGTTGCAGTTCCCTCGGCTTCTAAGAAGATGTGACGCTCGAATTCAGGAGACATCCCTTGCGCTCCTTCCCGAGATCTTTCGATGCCGGAACGGCAGGTATCCAGGAATAGTATCTTGACCTGGGTGTTGATTTCAGTTATTTTCTTTTTAAATGTGACCATGTCGATGGCTGTCTTCTCTAAATTTTCTTTAACAGCATCTGAGGGGACAAGATAAGCTTTTTTATTTTCAGAAACGCCGTGACCGGAGAAATAAACTATTAGAAAATCACCCCAATCATCTTTCCCGGACAGCGGTTTAAGTTTAGAGCAAATGTTATCCAGGGCAGTGTAAATATTCTCCCTGGTAGGTTTATATTCCAGTGCTTCTTTTCTGTTGGACAATGATACGACTTCATAACCGAACCGCGTGAAAAGCTCTTCTAAATCCTGGACATCCTGGTCGGCCTGGGGAATTGGTGGATAAGAATCCTTATGGATATGTACTCCGATCAGCAAAGCAAAACGGCGTTGGATTT
>JAGLSW010001051.1 GCA_023135565.1 Candidatus Aminicenantota bacterium
AGAGGGGTGGCGCTGAGGGGCTTTTTATTTTTGCCCCGAAGCGACGGGGTGTGTTTGGTTGCGGCCAACGGCTCCTCTGAGTTCTCCCGAGCTCCTCTGAGTTCATTAGAATAATGCCTAATTTATCTTTAAGAGAAAAAATCGGTCAACTGTTTGTGATCGGTTTTTATGGTGAAGAACTGTCTGCCGAAGTGGAGGCGTTTATCGAAAAAAACAACATCGGTTTTGTGATTCTTTTTTCGAGGAACATAAGCTCTATTGCGCAGGCGGCGGCTTTAAATAACCATATCCACTCTTTGGGCAAAATTACCCCCGCTGTATACACAGACCAGGAAGGCGGATTAGTGGTTCGTTTCGGGGAGGAAGCAGCCACCGTGATTTCGGCTATGGGGCTGGCCGCCACGGGCGATCCGGGGAATGCCCGGCGCGCCGGCAGGATCATCGGCGGGGAGATGAGCGCTATCGGCATAGATGGTGTTTTTGCCCCGGTTTTAGATGTCAATATCGAAGCCGGTAACCCGGTGATCGGCATCCGTGCATTTTCCGATGACCCAGGTATAGTGGTTACTTATGCCCGGCAATTTGCCGCCGGGTTGAATGAAGGAGGCGTCGCTGCCTGCGGTAAACATTTTCCCGGACACGGCGGCACCACGTTGGATTCCCACTTAGAAATTCCTACCGCGTCTCTTTCGCGGGCGGATTTTTTTCGCTATTGTTATGCTCCTTTTGCCGAACTGGCCCGGTCGAACATCGAATCGTTGATGACGGCTCACGTGCGTTTTCCTAATATCGATGACGGCATCGCTACTTTTTCTTCTTATTTTACGCGGCGGCTGCTGCGGGAAGAGACAGGGTACCGGGGTGTGCTTTTCAGCGACTGTTTAGAAATGAATGCGGTAAAAGATAATTTTACACCCGCGCAGGTGGTGGAGTTTTGTATGGCTGGGGGAATTGACGTTTTGTGTCCCAGTCACACCCTGGCCTACCAGGAAGAGCTTTTGCAGTATTTGTTATTTGCCGTGGAGAAAGGGCTTATCCCGGAGCAGCGGGTGGATGAATCTTTAGCCCGGATATTAACGTTGAAACAGGAATTTAGCTCGATCCCAGCCGAAGATGCCGCTGTCCCGTCCGGGAAAAAAGTTAATAAAAAGTTTTTTGCCCCACGGCGTGGGGAAGCATCGAGGGGTGCAGCCGGGGCCGATAGGGTGGCTGCGACGCACCCTCGAAGACAAGTAGACCCGCAGCAAGCGGAAAAGTCGGCCCGCGGTTCTATAGCCGGGGAGCGGGAGATAGCCGCTAAATCCATCACCCTGCTGCGTAACCGGTTGGGAATAATCCCCATAGAAAAAGAGAAAAAAGTCCTGCTGGTAGAATGGCAGGTTGGGAGAGCCACTACCGATTTTTCCGGCAAAAAGGCGGTATCGCTGCTGGCGGAGATTGCCCGGTCGTACCTGCCCAATGCAGACACAGAAGTGCTAAAAACCGGGGCGGATTTTCTTGTGCATTTAGAAGCGCAGTTGGCTGAATATGATTATATCGTTGCCTGTCCTTATTCTTTGAACCGGGAGCGGGAGTTGGCCCAGGCCGCAGATATTCGGCGTATCATAGCCGTTAGGCCGGATGTGATCGCCGCCTCAACAGGCAATCCTTATGACATTTTGCATTTCCCCGAAATAGACACTTATCTTGTTAGTTACGGGGCCAGGCAGGTGCAGTTGGAGGCTTTGTTCCGCGTGATAACCGGCGAGATCGAACCCGTAGGCAGACTCCCCGTTGAGATCGCCGGTATTTTTCCCCGCAGCGGGTGAAGGGGCAGCGTGTGAGCGCTTTTGATTTTAATAAACAAAAGTTTTGATTAAACTTT
>JAGLSW010001052.1 GCA_023135565.1 Candidatus Aminicenantota bacterium
TTTTCAAAAGTTTGGCCGCCGGAGGTGATCGATCTTTATTTTTTTTGACTGCCCGGGGAAGATAGTTTATAATTAACCCGGTTAGTTTTAAAGCACGGTTTGTTGTCTAAGAGTTTCCACGCCTTTTTGAAGCGATTTTCACCCCAAAAAGCCATTTTTTTGAATAAGAATTTATTTCATCTCGAAAAGATAAATCAAACTCGCGTTTATTATATTCCCAATCATTGGTTTTTGTTGTTCGGTGTGGAACTGGTTTGTTAGCCTTCGCAAAATTCCAGGTTGCGAAGGGCAGCGATTATATGATATAATAACTGCGCCAAAGGTCGGTAAAATTTCTCAAAATAGTAAACGAAAGAAAAAAGGGACGGCGTCCCTATTTTTTTGTTGAACATCAATCATAGGAGGCAGCAGCATGAACTTAGCAGTAATCGGACTTCAATGGGGCGACGAAGGCAAAGGCAAAGCAATAGACTACCTCGCTTCGGGTTTCGACGTAGTGGTTCGTTACCAGGGCGGACACAATGCCGGGCATACTATTTATTATAAAGGCCAAAAAATTATCCTCCACCTGCTCCCATCGGGAATTTTTTCCCCGGGCACCACTTCGGTTATCGGCAATGGCGTGGTGATCAACCCCCTGCAATTAATAAAAGAGATCGAAAATGTCAAAAAATACGGCGTTACATTAGAAAAATTCGTGGTGAGCTATTTCGCCCCTCTCATTCTCCCGGAACACCAGCGCTTAGATATCGTTTTTGAAAATTCCCGCTATATCAAAATCGGCACTACCAAACGGGGCATCGGCCCGGCTTACGAAGATTTAACCGGCAGGAGGGCGATTTTCGCCAGGGATCTGCTGGACAAAGATGATTTCTATAAGAAAGTCAAACCCCTCAACAAATATTACAATAAATTGATCGGCGCCTACGACGGAGAAAAAGTAGAAATCGACCAATACATCGACGAATATATCGAGGCCGGAAAAATACTAAAACCTTTTGCCCAAAATACGGTTTACTTGCTGAATGAATATTTCCGCCGGGGACGCAGTATCCTTTTCGAAGGCGCCCAGGGTATCCTCTTAGATATCAATTTCGGCACCTATCCTTTTGTCACCTCCTCGAATCCTTCAGTAGGCGGCATCTTCGCCGGTACAGGTTTGTCCCATAAGGCAATGGGACAAATTACCGGCATTAGCAAAGCCTATACCACCAGGGTAGGCGGCGGGCCATTCCCCGCCGAACTATCGGGCGAAAGCGCCGAATTTTTGCGTGAAAAAGGAAAGGAGTACGGCGCCACCACAGGCAGGCCCCGAAGAGTGGGCTGGTTGGACTTAGTTGCCCTGAAATATGCGCTGATGATAAACGGCGTGGACGACGTCTTTTTAACCAAACTCGATGTACTGGACGAGTTCGACGAAATAAACGTGGTCACCGCTTATGAAACAGCCGGTAAAAAAAGCGACGTTTTCGACCCCTCCATCGACTATCTCAGTTCCGTTAAACCGGTGTTAAAATCCTTCCCCGGCTGGAAAAAAAACACGGGTGAAACCGTGAAATACGCGGACCTGCCCCCCCGGGCCCGGGATTATATCGAGTTTATCGAGAATTTTACCGGCGTACCGGTATGCTGTATTTCCGTCGGCGCTGCCCGCGAACAGACCATATCGAGAACTTAAGAAAAAGAACTCCGGCTAATTTGACGCATTGCCGGTAAAATTATTGTGAAGTTGAAAGTTTTGCTGTATTCATGGTATAATAATTTGGAGCTGCCGACAATGGCTTATAAAACGATCAAAATGTGAGCGCTTAATGGACACAGGAAGAATAAAAAAAGTTTTTAGCTTATTCGACACGGTTGTCGCTTATGAGCAGCCTCGAAGTTTCCGGCAAGAGCTGGAACGCCAGTGCAGCTATATATTGGTGACCACATCGATACTCGCAATGATTGCTTGGATCCCCTTTGTCCAATTGGATAAAAGCATATACCCGGAAATCCCCGGCATTGTTCTCATCAAGTTGGGCTTTGCTTTAATAGGGGCATTAGCATTTGTATTACATTTTACTCCATTTTTCAGGAAGCGCAGCTATCTGTTGTTATTCATGATTACCTGTTATTTCGTGGTAGCAGCGGGTACTGTTCTCGGGATTGTCAAAGCAGACCCTGTTTATATGGGCGGCTACGCTATGTTGGTACTGATCCTGCCGGTAATACCTTTCAGGAAAATTCATTCTCTACTTATCCTTTCCGTTTCATTGGCTCTATTTTTTTTAATCGGTTTAAGCAGCGGTATGACATTTGACAGCGAAGAAAAACTATACGGTCTATTGAACCTCGCTGCCGCTGCTGCCGTATCGGTGGTGGCGATTTTTATCCACAAAAATATCAGGAAAGTCAGTTTTGATAAAAACCAAACGATTCAAGAAACCAATGAAAAATTAAAAGAAGCGACTATGAAAATAGTCCAGGTCAACGAAGATCTAAAAAGCGCAAATAGACTTAAAAGCAAACTGCTGGAGATCGTAGCGCATGATCTCAAAAATCCGCTGCAGGTTATTATCGGTTATACCGACCTGCTGCAAGAAAAGCTGAAAGAAGATCGATATGCATTCGAAAAACTAAATAGGATATATAAATCCAGCGACAATATGATAAAGTTGATTTCCAAGCTGCTCAAAGCGCTTACTATTGACAGCGGCAGGTTGGTGCTGAATAAGTCTGATGTGGATATGGCAAAGTTAACGGAGTCGGTAATCGCGGATAACCGACACTATTTAGAGAAAAAAAAGCAAACTATAAATTATAATGCCGGTGAGAGCTGCGTGGTTCACGCGGACGAAACACTCTTGAAAGAGGTCATAGATAATTTACTGAACAATGCGGTGAAATTCTCTCCCCCGGGCAAATCGATATGGGTGAGTCTTAATTGTGACGATTCCATGGTCACATTTAAAATCCGGGATGAAGGGCCGGGTTTCGACAAATCGGATAAGGAAAAAATGTTCCAAAGGTTCCGGAAACTGAGCGCCCAGCCTACTGGAGGCGAATCATCCACCGGTTTAGGACTGGCAATCGTCAAAGACCTGATTGAACTGCACATCGGCGAGATAAGTGTAGAAAGCAAGCCGGGGCAAGGCAGTACTTTTATTGTCAAATTACCTTGCAGCCAACTCTTGCTTTCCAACCCGGTAAAGGGGTGCGGGGATGCGGCGCACCCACCCTCTTAGAGCAAGTTGAATCATGGATAATTCGGCCATGCACATCCGAACACGGTTGTCACTCCCTAAATCCCTCCCCACGTGGTGGGGCTGAATGCTGCCTGCTCCAGTATTGCTAAATATAACGCAATCATGGTATAATAATCCTTCAAAAGTAAAAAAAAAGGAACGAGGAAGATGTACACAAAAGAACAAATAATCGATGAAATAAAAAGGCTGGCAAATGACCTGGGCACGGAATCCCTGAGAGCGAGCGATTTCGAACTGCACTCGACCATCCCCATAAGTACATTAAAATACTATTTAGGCTCCTGGCCGCTGGCCCTCAAAGCCGCCGGCGTGGGAGAGAGCACCCGCGGCTTAGAGACGGGAGACGATGACGAATTACTCAAAGACCTGGTCCGGCTTTATGATAAGTACGGGGAAACCCCAACCTTAGCATTAATCAAAAAAGAGGGGAAATACAGCGACCGGCTCTATAAGATAAAATGGAATAGCGTGAACGAGGCCTTTTTAATGGCCAAACGGAAGTTTATGAAAAAGCCCGGTGAAGATAAAAAAGACCTGCCCGGAGAGGACGCGGCGCAAAAAATAGATGATTATTTCGGTATTGCGGATGAACCCGGGCAGGTAATTGCAGGCGGCCCTACAGAGGAAGAGGCAGCCGGTTTCTTTAGTACTGATGATACGGAAAAGAAAACAATGATCGAGGTGCTGAACCCTGAGGATGAAGAAAAAATAAAAAGGGAACAGGAAAAAACAAGTAAATTGAAAAAGAAAGCGCCTACGTCTGAAGAGATCGATTTCGGCGCCATGATAGATGAAATCGAGAAAGAGGAGCAAGAAGAAAAGAGATTAAATAAGATTAACGGGAAAGATAAACCCAAACCGGCAGCACCGGCAAAAACTCCGGCAAAATCCACTGATATTAAAACTGAAATAGTAGTCCCTAAACCCGGTAAGCCGAAAACAGGGACACCCGGGAAACCCCATGCCGCCAAAACAAAGACAGCGACTGCAAAACCGGTAGAGACAGGAGATATAAAAACCGACGAACTGAACCTTAATGAAGTAACCAGGGTACAAAAATCAGCGCATATTGCCATGCCGGCAGCGCCCAAAAAGAAAGAAGCAGGCAAGAGCACTGAATCTAAAAAGAAAGGGAAATTCGTTGATTTTAGCGATATCGGTTTAGACGAGGTTAATATAATAAGCGATGCGGAAGACGGAGATATAGAGAAAGTCGTTGAGGATGACAAAACCAAAGAAATAGATAGGAAAGATATTCCTCTCAGCCCCTTTAAAGATGCGGCCCCCTCGAAAGAACCCCCGAAACCATCCCCAAAACCATCCCCAAAACCACCGCCTAAACCGCTGTTAAAGCCGCCGCCTAAACCGCCGTCAAGAGCAAGCAAAGAAGAAGCGGAAGGGGATCTCGATGTAAAAGATATAACCTATATACCCCGCACTATCCCGCCTAAAAAAACCAAAAAGAAACGAAAGGTTTTCGGTGAACCTATCAATTTTCGCGGTTTGAGATTTGCTCCCTTAAATGAACATGGAGTGCTTTATATATTCGGCATGGTAAGCCAGGACCTGGGGTTTTTGATCGAATCCATCAAACCGGGGTACCCTGCCGGTGAAGGGATGAGATGTTTTGATAAAAAGAATAATAGCTGGGAACATATACATATCGACTTCGAGTACAAAAGCTCTCATTTTGCGGAGAGAGGGCTCGATGAAGAGGATTGTGACCTAATCGTCTGCTGGATTCACGATTGGAAAGACTGCCCCATCGAAGTACTGGAACTGCGCTCCACTATCAAACACCTGGAATAGAGATTAGGAGGAATCAGGAGGAGATCGGGAGGACTCAGAGGGGCTCAAGAGGACACATCGCAGCCGTTGGCCGCAGCCAAACACACCCCGTCGCTTCGGGG
>JAGLSW010001053.1 GCA_023135565.1 Candidatus Aminicenantota bacterium
GCGATATGAGCAGGCAATCACCATATTTCGGGATATAAAGAATCGCCTGGGCGAGGCAAACACGCTTCAAAGCCTGGGGGATGTGCACCGGGCACTATCGGAGAATGAAAAAGCACGGCGGCGATATGAGCAGGCAATCACCATCTTTCGGGATATAAAGGATCGCCTGGGCGAGGCAAACACGCTGCTGCGCCTGGGGCATATGCGTAAAGCACTATCGGAGAATGAAAAAGCAAGGCTGCGATATGAACAGGCAATCACCATCTTTCGGGATATAAAGGATCGCCTGGGCGAGGCAAACACGCTTCAAAGCCTGGGGGAGGTGCACCGGATGTTAGACGAGTATGAAAAAGCAAGGCAGCGATATGAGCAGGCAATCACCATCTATCGGGATATAAAGGATCGCCTGGGCCAGGCAAACACGCTGAGGAGCCTGGGGGATGTGCACTGGATGTTAGACGAAAATGAAAAAGCACGCCGGCGATATGAGCAGGCAATCACCATATTTCGGGATATAAAGGCTCGCCTGGGCGAGGCAAACACGCTGCAAAGCCTGGGGGATGTGCACTTGGCGCTGTCGGAGTATGAAAAAGCAAGGCTGCGATATGAGCAGGCAATCACCATATTTCGGGATATAAAGGCTCGCCTGGGTGAGGCAAACACGCTGAAAAGCCTGGGGCTTGTTTATCAATTTCAAAATGATTATAAAAATGCCCAAACATGCTGTAATGAAGCCCTGCAAATTCAAAACAAGATCGGCAACCGCCAGGGAATGCTGCAATCTCACTATTTATTGGGTATGACCCATGAAGCCTTAAAAAATTATAAAGAGGCTGAAAATAGCTACAAAATCAGCATCCAATTAATTGAAAATGTACGCGGGGATATGAAAGTAGAAGAGTCGAAAACCCAATACTTTTCCTCCAAAGTAGTGGCTTACGAGTCCCTCATCGACCTGCTCTTTAAACAAAAAAAAGGGGCGGATGCCTTTCCCTATGCCGAACGCTGCAAAGCCCGTTCCTTCCTCGACCTGTTGGGCAATAAAAAAATCGACCCGCGCAACGACGCCCCTTTTGATCTGGTAGAAAAAGAGCGAAAACTAAAACAGGCCATTATCGCCAAAGACCGGGAAACCAGGAACAACGAAAGCAAACCGGCACAGAGACGCCGCCCCTCCCAAAAATTAGTGGCCGAACTGCTGGCCCTAAAGCAGCAGCACAACGACGTTTTGCAGCAAATCAAGCTCCACTCCGGCGAATATGCCTCCATGCTGGCTGTAGCCCCCCTTAAATTGGAGGACATCCAGACCCTAATACGGGAAAGCGGCAATACGGTTTTGATTGAATATTTCACTACCCGCAAAGCCTTATACCTGTGGCTCTTAGACGGCAAGAATATCTATTCCCATAAAATAGAGACCGGCAGAGCGGAGCTGGCAAAAAAAATTGGCGAATTCCATACGCTGTTATCCAATACCGCTTTCAGCGTTGACTCTCTAAGCAGCCGCGCCGAAGAACTCTACGATCTCTTACTTAAGCCCGTGGAAAACCATTTTAAAACCAACAGCAAACCCTATATCGCCATCGTGCCCCACGGCAGCCTGCACTACCTCCCTTTCGAAGCCCTCCGATCCGGCGGCAAATTCTTAAGCCAACAGGACATCAAAATCTTCTACCTGCCCTCGGCCAGCGTCTATAAGTACTGCCGGGAAAAGAACCGCCTCCAAAAGAAGCGCCTTATCGCTTTCGGCAACCCGGACCGCACCCTGCCCTTTTCCGAAGCAGAGGTGAATGAATTGAAACGTTTATACCCCAAAGACTCGCTGGTTTTCAAGAAAGGGGAAGCGAAAGAATCGACTGCCAAATATTACGCCCCATTTACCGACATCCTGCATTTTTCCTGTCACGGCAGCTTTTTCGACGCCCTACCCCACTTATCCGCCCTTCATCTCCGCGCCGACAACCGGGACGACGGCCGCTTAGAAGTGCATGAAATCTTTCAAATGAAACTAAAACCCGCTTACTTAGTTACACTCAGCGCCTGTCAAACCAGTTTGGGCGGCATTCGTCCCGGCGATGAGATCGTGGGCCTGACCCGGGCTTTTATTTATGCCGCCACATCGGGCATCCTGGCCAGTTTGTGGAGTGTGGACGACTACTATACGGGCAAGTTCATGGCCGCTTTTTACCGCGCTCTAACCACCGAAAACAAAATCGAAGCCCTGCACCACGCCCGCTTAGAAATGATGCGCAAGTATAAAAGAATCCACCCCTTTTACTGGTCGGCTTTCGTTTTGATCGGCGACCCCCGTTGATGAAGAATTGCAGTCGGTGCGTAGAAGTATAGACGCAGTCCTGGGAAAAAAACCGAAGCATATATTGCCGAAAGGATATAGCAGCTATTGTTTCTCACCCTTTCCTTAAAGTTTCAATAATTTCAACTTCTCGATGAAGAAAAATTCCAACAGCAGCAGCGCAGCCGCCAGTGCATAAAAAGAATGCAGCAGGGCCGGCGCCATTCCCCAGGCATACAACGGATGTTCCTCGGAAAAAAAC
>JAGLSW010001054.1 GCA_023135565.1 Candidatus Aminicenantota bacterium
GATCAAAACTTTTAATTATTTAAAAGCGAGAAGCGCTGCCCTGCTGAGATGAGAATTTTAGGAGACAGGCCAAAACAATATCAATCGATATATCCTAAAGATTCTAACTTCTTCCTCTCTTCTTCAGTTAAACGCACTTTCTTCCCTTTTTTCGCCCCCTCCCGGTTAAACACAATCCAGGCCGATAACTGTTTTTTCAAATTCGCGAAAACATCCTTTTCAACTAACGACCTGTCTTCCTGTTCGCCAGGGTCGCTGCCTAAATCGTATAGCTCATACCCCCCGGAATCTAAATTATAAATCAATTTCCAACTGCCCGAAATAATACAGACTTTGTCGCGGCGTTCGCCGAACTGGGTTTTATCTACTTCAGAAAATACCGGGCGACCTTTGTTTTCTTTTAGGCTCCGGGCAAAAACGTTTTTTCCCTGCATGCCGGGCAGCGTATCTATGCCCAATATGCCCGCGGCGGTAGGCGCTGCGTCGATAAGCGAAACCGGCACAGCGGAAACCTTGTCCCGGGACTCCTCCCGGCTGCCGGGAAATTTGAAAAGCAGCGGCACCCGGATTTGCTCGTTGTACAGGGTGGTGCCGTGACCCTGGAAACCCCGCTCCACGAACTCTTCACCATGATCGGAAACAAAAATTATCAGCGTGTTTTCGTAGATTTTGTGTTTTTTTAGCCGGTCGATGACTTTGCCTACAAAACCGTCTGTATAACGGATTTCACTATCGTAGCAGTATTTTAAATAGTCGATGTCCGCAGCGGTGTATTTTTTCTGTTGGATCAGGCTGTATATCTCTTCCAAAGGCGTGCCGTAAACGAAATCCCCGTCATAGTCCATCTCCTTATCAAAATCGTAATAGACCTGGTGCGGGTCGAAATAATGAAGAAATAAAAAAAACTTCCTGTCTTTGTATCTTTCGATATAGGTTTCGGCCAACCGGCTGATGGCCGGGGAACTGATAGTAAAATGATTAAAATGCCTGTCGTCGCAGATGTCTTCATTATAAATATCGAAACCCTGGCTGAGACCGTATTTCCGTTTCAAATAGATATGGCTGACTAAGCCGCAGGTGTGATAGCCGCGGTTCTTGAGCATTTCCGTTAGGGTGGCATGGCGGTCGGACAACCTGGAATCCATGCGGTTCATGTTGATCCTGCCCGGGTACTGCGACGTCAGCAGCGACGAGACAGAGGGCAGCGTCCAGGGCGAATTGGAAAAACAATTGCTGAAAGAAACACCCTCTTTTTGTAAAATATCCCGCAAATAAGGGGTGGTGTTTTTTTCATAAGCGCCGATGGAGGTATGGTCGCTGCGCAGGGTATCCACTACCACCAGCACCACGTTCGGTTCCCGGCGGGTGTGGTTCCGGTAAACCGCAGCATGAACAAGTATCAAAATGAGCAAAACAGGAATCGATAAAAGCTTAAAACTTAAACTTTTGTAGAGCCTGCCCAGGTCTATCCGCAGCGTGAGTAAAAAAAGCAGAACCACAAAAATCGCCGTGAATAAAGCGAAAAAATCGCTCGATGCGGTCAAACGGTCGCCTAAGCGCAGCAGCACCGCGCTGGACAACACCAACGCAAAAATAACGATTAGAAATACAACATTTATAAATACTTTTACTAAAACACGACAGGTTTTTTTTGTTATTTTAGTTAATTCTACGTTCAACCGCCTCCGCAGCGTTTTACTTGCAAAAACCAGCATTAACGCGCAAAATGAAAAAATCAAGCATAAAGAAAAGTTGGCTTTAAAATAACCCAAAACCATATAGTACAGCTTGAAATGGAGATAACGGTGGGCGGCGATCTCTTTAAAAGGCAAAAAAACCAACGCGGCGGCAAAAGTAATCAAAAATCCCAAAATAATAAAACTATAGACCTGCTGCACTTTTTTCATAAAGTTAGCCTCCTTTCGCCCCGGTATTTCTCTTTTTCCAGGGGATTTTCGATGAGTTCATAAACCTGCTTGAATATTTCTACACTCTTCTCTCTTAAACCGCGACGCGCATAAACGATTCCCAATGTGTCTAAATAAGCGCGCTTTTCCCGGGGCTGCGCTTTTGCTGCGGCCGCCTGTGCCAGACCTTCGGCAATCAGCAGCAGTTCTTGAAACCGCCCGGCCGTCTCTTTTGTGTCCGGCGGGGGCAAAGTGGCTAAATAAAGCGCAATATCATTGGCTTTCCGGGGCGTTAATAATTTCTCCCGGCGGTAACTTTTTACCATCTCTTCGGTTTTAGAGACGATGGCGGATTGAATCGACCTCACTCTCCCGGCGCTGTAGTTCTCTACCCGCACCGTTTGGTGAGCACTCAGCGCGTCAAAATATAAACCCAATCGCATATACGCAAAATCCAACAGTTCACAAAAATCGCTGCTGTAGCGGGCAAAATATTTAACCGAGTCTATTAAAGCAATCACTTCCCTGTAATTGCCTTTTTGATAGTATTCACAGCGGGCTTTTAGATATTTCCATTCGATCAGGTGTTTGCTTTTATGCGGTATGAAAATCTCCGTTTTTTCGTTATTTTCGAGCTTTTTTATATTGGTTAAGTAATCGAGGTACTCCGCTTTGAAGTCATTGGGATTTTTAATAAACACCAGCAGCACAACCAGCACCGGAAGCAGCAAAAGTAGTTTTTTGTTTATCTTCTCCGGTTGGGCTGCCCGGGCGCTCCAGCCCGCTCGCAGCAAGCGAAAAACCTCTGCGGCCAAAAGAACCGTAACCGGCAGGATAATGGCGTTGTAGCGGGCAATTCCCGGGATTACGAAAACATTGACCGCATGATATATTACCCAACATAAAAGCAATATCCTGTACGGGGCCGCCAACCGCCGCCAGAGAACGAAAGCAAACAGCACAAGAGGCATCAAAATAAGGTTCAAAATAAGGTTTATTCTAAAATAAGGGAAGATTTTTTGGTAATATCCCCAGTAAAATTGCCGGAAATCCGCATAAGGAGTGAATTCCCGGAGGCTCTTTTTGCCCAGTAAAGCGAGCCACTTAAGCGGGTGCTTTTTCACCATGCCGTAAGGATCTACTAAGTGATCGACTCGATACGTAAGCAGCCGCCAGCGCGGCCCGGGCCAGGTGTTCAGGGTCTCTTCATGTTTCAAATTATTGGCTATGTAAAAATTAACGGCCCCATTAGTAGTCAAAGTAAGCATCTGCTTCTTGTTGGCAATGGAGACAAAGGAAAGCGAAGAGACAATTAATATTATTATCAAAATAGATACCAGCAGTACATTTTTATTACTTGCCTCCGGCGGCAAGGGGGGCTTTTTTGAAAAAGCGCCCCCCTTGACCCCCCCAAAAACTTCTGTTAATCCCGCTTCGCGGGGAAAAGACGCAGAATCCAGGCTTTTCGACAGGAAAATAAAAAAAATAGGCAGCAGCAGCAAAATATGCTGCCGCGTCCACCAACTTACAAACCAGGCTATAACAAATAATAATCCGTATTTTAGATTTTCCCTGTCCCGGAAAAACTTGAAATAAAAAAAGAAACATATCACATACAAAAAAATGGTGAATACCGTTTTCATAATCGTAAGCGATAAAAAAATCGGCAGGGGCGAAAAAGCATACAATGTGGCGGCAGCTAATGCGTATTTTTGGTTATTACCGGTTAATAACCGCCCCAATAAATAAACCATCAAGATAATAAACGGGTTTAACAAAAATAACTGGAAAATTTTTATTTTCAGGGGACTGTCGATGCCCACCACTTTCAGCAGCGAAAAATAAAGAAAAGAACCGGGTTCCTGCCAGAACAACTCTTTCGATAATTGCCCGCTGACAATGGCTTCGGCCCTTTCTAAGTTCGTTTTCTCATCCACCTGGGGGAAATGAAAAAATATGTCGTTCTTTTGAAATTGAACAAAAGCAATCCCGGCTATAATATAGTAAACCAGGAAGATTAACAATAATATTAACGAGTTTCGTTTTTTCTTTTCGCTGACCGGGATTTTTTTATCGAGCATAGCTTGATTATATAAGAAACAGCGCCTGAATGCAATTGAAGCCGCTCTAAATTCTTCCAGGAAGCGGGGTGGGAAGCTGGGGGCGGTGCGTGCAAACGTGCAAATTTCAAAGGCACTTTTTCTAATCCTCAGTCTTCTTTTTTCTCATGTTTCTATATAAACTCCGCAGG
>JAGLSW010001055.1 GCA_023135565.1 Candidatus Aminicenantota bacterium
TTTTCAAAGACATCCTTTTTAAGGGCACCGGCCAACTGCATGATGCCGGGTATATTGTAAGTTGTTGTCGCCGGGTCCATCTGCTGCAGGACAAAAAAACGTTTTTGGGCTGATGATATGGGGTAATACTCTTTTTTCCCTACAGGAATGATCTCGATATATTTTTTGGCTTTTGCTTCTTCTTCAATATATTTTGCTATCCCCCTGATTGTAGGCGTATCAAATACCACCGGGAAAGGCACTTCTATATCCAACTCTTTATGTATTTTTCCTACTAACTTCGTAACGCTTAATGAATGCCCTCCTAATGCAAAAAAATCATCATCGATTCCTATTTTCCTTTTATCTAACTTCAAAACCACAGCCCAGGTCTCCGCCAGGGTTTCTTCCACTTGATTCCGGGGCGGGATATATTCCTTCATAGATTTTACTTCCGCTGCGGGCAGGGCTTTGATATCTATCTTGCCGTTGGGATTTAAGGGCATCCGTTCTATAAACACAAAATAAGCGGGAATCATGTAATCAGGCAGGCTGTGAGATAAATATTCCCGCATATCTTCACTGCAGGCTCCTTGCGCCTTGCTGCAGGAAACTATGTAGGCGCATAAGTAATTTTCTCCGCTCTCAAGCTGCCTGACCATAACAAATGCTTCTTTTACGGTTTCGTGCTTTAACAACCGGTTCTCTATCTCGCCGGGTTCTATACGGAAACCCCTGATTTTCACCTGGAAATCTATCCGGCCCACAAACTCAACTGTGCCGTCAACAAGCCAGCGGGCCAAATCGCCTGTGCGGTAAAGAGTGATTGGTGAGGGGTGAGGGGTGAGAGGTGAGGGAAAAGCGCCGAGCCCTTTAGAGGGCGGGTGCGCCGCACCCTTAATAAACTTTTCGGAAGTGAGTTCCGGGTGGTTCAAATAACCCTGCGACAGGCTGTCTCCGCCTATATACAACTCTCCCGGCACTTCTAAAGGCACGGGATTGTTATACCTGTCCAATATAAAAAGATTGTTGTTGGCAATAGGGGGGCCGATGGGGATGCCGGATAACCTTTCGTAAAAATCAAATTTGGTTTTATCTATTTCCAATACGGCGGCCATGATGGTGGCTTCGGTGGGGCCGTACATGTTGTATACGCGGCAGTCCTCGCTCACCAAACCGAAAGCGCGCCGCACCAAATCTAAAGTAAGCTTCTCGGCTCCTATGGCTAAGTGCTCCAGGCTCGATAATTCAGCACCGCTGTGGGTCAGGCTCTGAAATTGTGTAGGAGTAATAAACAAGGCCGTAATCTTGTTTTCATTTAGAAAATCCATATAAGCGGGGGAATTAAGCATCACGTCTTCCTGCACCATATACAAACCGGCTCCTGAAGTGAGCGCAATAAATATTTCCCAGACCGACCAGTCGAAATAATATGAGAGATTCTGCACTACCCTGTCCTGCGAACCCAATCCTAAAAACTCATTACCCCAGTGCATCAAAGGACAAAAATTGGCGTGTGTGATCGGTACGCCTTTTGGTTCCCCGGTGGAACCGGAGGTGAAAATAACATAAGCCGTATTCTCAGCAAAAGTTTTTGCGGGGGTCCAGGGGGCAGTTTTTTCAAAAAGCGCCCCCTGGCCGCCGGAGGCAAGATCGTCTAAGAAAATCACCTGGCCGGGCCATTCAACCAATTGCTCGCTTTTATTAAATATAGCGCGGGTGGTGAGCAGCTTCTTTACACTGCACTCCCGGAGAATATACTTCGTCCTCTCTGCCGGGGCTTTGGGATTCAAGGGCACATAACCGGCGCCTGTTTTCAAAATACTTAGAATACCG
>JAGLSW010001056.1 GCA_023135565.1 Candidatus Aminicenantota bacterium
TTAAAATCAAAAGCGCTCACACGCTGCCCCTGCCGCGGGGCCTTCGTGTGCTTCGTGGTAAAAATGAGTTCATAAAGCACTAACTCAGCTATTACGCGCCCTTTTCGTACTCTTCGATCTCTTCGTCGGATATATCGAAATTCGACCACACATCCTGTACATCATCCAATTCTTCAAGCTTTTCGGACATCTTCATCATCGACTGAGCCTGCTTACCCTGCAATTTAATATAAGTGGATGGCACCATGGCTATTTCCGCCGAAATAGTAGGAATTTCCTTTTCCCTGACTGCCTGCACCACTTTGTCATAATCTTCTACCGCGGCGGTTACGATAAAATTCCCGTCTTCGTTTTTCATGTCTTCGGCGCCATTCTCCAAAACCAATTCCATTAAATCATCTTCCTCTATGACGCCTTCCTCGATGAGAATCATCCCTTTCTTAGAAAACATCCAGGCTACACAACCATTCTCACCTAAATTGCCGTTGTATTTCGTAAACACATGACGCACTTCCCCTACGGTCCTGTTTTTATTGTCGGAAAGACATTCCACCAAAACAGCTACACCACCGGGGCCGTACCCTTCATAAGTAAACTGCTCATAATTAACCCCATCCAATTCGCCGGCACCTCTCTGGATGGCTTTCTTAATATTATCCGCCGGCATGTTCACCGATTTGGCGCCATCTATGGCATGCCTTAAGCCGGCGTTCATATCAGGGTCCCCGCCGCCGGACCTGGCCGCAAAGGTAATCTCCCTGATATAACGGGTGAAAAGTTTCCCCCGTTTGGCATCGGTTGCCGCTTTTTTATGCTTTATCGAAGACCATTTCGAATGACCTGACATATTTATCTCCTATAAAATAAATTTTTTTAATTCTTCCGCTAAAAAGGTGTTTTTGAATTTCTTCCGGGCCTCCGCAAGCAGCGCTTCGACTTCTTTATCGGAGTAGGCCGGATCATAATGAAACAGGAATAATTTCTTTACCTCACCGTTTATGGCATTATTCACAGCCATGGATACCGAACTGTGGCCGAAGCCTTTTTTGGGATACTCCTGCGAATTATAATGAAAATCGAAATACTGGGAGTCGTGGATCAATACATCAGCGCCCCGGATAAAATTCATGGTCTCTTTTTTAAAACCCTGCGGGGTTTCCACATCGGTAGAAAAAACCAAACTCCTGCCGTCGATATTCGCCCGGTAAAGCACCACCCCGAACCGGGGATGGGAATCCTCTCGAATATAATCGATAGTAATACCGTTTTCTAAAGATATAGGTTTCCTGTTTTCTACATCCAACCTATTGAAATTCATCTTTGCTTTAATGCCTTGATTGGTAATGGGCGAGTAAGGATGATTAAAAAGGGCCAGTATCGTATCTTCCGGCGAACTCTTGCCGCAGGAAGCGGAATAGATGTTTATTTCGTATTCCTCGAAAAAACAGGGTTCAAAGAAAGGCAGTCCCTGGAGATGATCGATATGGAAGTGGGTCAGGAAGATGTCTATTTTTTTTATATCTTTCCTTTTTTCCCTGATGTGGTTGCCGATATTGATGATCCCCGTTCCTGCGTCGATAAGCACTAACTTCTCTCCTCTTTCCAGGAGAAGGGAAGTGGTATTACCGCCGTATTTTTTAACTTTACAGTCCGCTACCGGGTAGCTGCCTCTAACACCGTAAAAAATAAATTCCGTCTTTTTTGCGTCCATTAAAACCTATCTTCCAATATTTTGTAAACACATAATTCGCCGCACATCGAACAGGCATCGGTTTCGGAACTCCTTTCCGCCCTGACTCTGCGGAATTTCTCCGGGTCGATGCAGAGTTTTTCCTGTTCGGCCCAATCGAGTTTGCTCCTGGCTTCGGCCATTTTGTGATCCCTCTCGATGGCGCCGGGGACTCCTTTGGCAATATCGGCCACATGCGCGGCAATCCTGGCTGCGATTATTCCTTCTTTGACGTCATCTTCGTCCGGGAGTCCTAAGTGTTCCGTAGGGGTGACATAGCAGAGATAATCCGCGCCGGCCGCCCCGGCAATAGCGCCGCCCACCGTAGAAGTAATGTGGTCGTAGCCGGGGGCGATATCGGTGACCACCGGGCCCAACACATAAAAAGGGGCCTCATCGCAAATGGTTTTTTGTAATTTGATGTTCATCTCCACCTGGTCCATGGGGAGATGTCCCGGGCCTTCGACCATGACCTGCACTCCTGCTTCTCGCGACCTTTTGACTAATTCGCCCAAGGTCAGCAGTTCTTCCATTTGCCCCCAATCGGAACCGTCGGCCAGGGAACCGGGCCTTAAGCCGTCGCCCAAAGAAAGAGTGACGTCATATTTCCCGGCCACTTGCAGCAGCCGGTCGAAATGTTCATAAAAGGGGTTTTCTTTATTGTTGTGCAGCATCCAGGCGGTGATTATAGAACCGCCCCTGGAAACGATGCCGGCTTTTCTTTTTTGTTTTCTTACTTTTTCCACGGCTCTCCGGGTGAGGCCAGCGTGGATAGTCATATAATCGACGCCGTCTTCGGCCTGTTTTTCGATATAGGCGAACATCTCATCTACACTTAATTCTAAGAAAGCTTTGCCCCGGTTCATTACATCTTTCACCATCTGGTAAATAGGCACATTGCCGAAAGGGAGTGTAGACCTGCCGATCAAAGCTCTTCTTATTTTATCTATATCCCCGCCGGTACTCAGGTCCATCACAGTATCAGATTGGTATTTGATTACCATATCGATTTTTTTAAATTCGTCTTCGATTTTGTCGAAATCGCCGGAAGTGCCTATATTTGCATTTATTTTGGTTCTTAGAAACTTACCTATCCCGATAGGGTCCAGGTTTTTATGGTTTCCATTAGCCGGGATAACCACCCTGCCCGTGGCCACCAGCAGCCGCAATTTTTCTTCTTCCATGGACTCTTTTTGAGCGACAGTTTTCATCTGTGGTGTGATTTTGCCTGCTTTAGCGCTTTCAAGTTGTGTCATGCGTACCTCGTCATGTTTAATGATAAACTTTCTTGATCTTTTAGTCAATAGTTAAGAAACAATATTATATCATTTTCGACCTTAAATCAAGTCCTGGGGGGATAGAACAGCAATTCTCTTTTTATCCATTCCAGAATGCCATCCACCTTCATTTCCCCCGTTCCGAAGTG
>JAGLSW010001057.1 GCA_023135565.1 Candidatus Aminicenantota bacterium
AAAAAGCCCCTCAGCGCCACCCCTCTCAGAGAGGGGAATTTTGGCCGGTCAATCAATAAACGTTTTTATTGTTTTGGCCTGTAAACGCTCTATAATAAACCCTTTCCAGGCTTGCAAAAAAATATCCCGCCAGGAAGTGGCAAAACTTTACGATTAGGTAAACAGACCGGTAGTTTTTACCAACCCTGACAGACCAAAACCGGCTGGTTTTTTTTAGATGTAAAGACCGATGGCGCGGATTACTTTTAAGGAGTTGGAAATTTTTATCAGCCAGTTCCCGTATTTTAAGCGGGAGATCATCATAGCACTTCCAGGAGTTAGAGGTGGCGTCATGACTCATAATTCAAGACAACGGCTTTCCTTAAAATCTTCGAGCGCCTGATCGGCAAGATGATCCAGTTTGCCTGACTGTACATCTTTCTCAAATTGCCTGTCCCACATATCGGCGTAGAACTTATCAAACCAGGAACGGAACCGGTCCAACTCCGGTTTGGGCAACTGTGACACTGCTTTTTCGATTTCTTGTATTGTTATCATTTCAATCACAGACTATCATAAACAAAGCAAAAATGCAACTTGAATGAGAATAAAATTTGCAAGGTATCCCGTGAGCAAATGTTGCAAAACAAGACTTGACCCCATTTTCCCATTTTCTTTCCGCTTTTATATCATCCATCTCTATCTCCGGGTAATCTTCCAGTAGCTCAGTGATAGAAATATCCGCTGCCAACGCCTTAAGAATTTGCTCCACTGTTATCCTCAATCCCCTGATGGCCGGTTTCCCCACCATCACTTCCGGGTTAACAGTAATCCTGGCTAATAAATCTTTATCGTTCATTTTTTACTCCAGGTACTTTATGCCATTACATGGCGGTAATGAATAACATGTTGTACATATTTCGAGTTCCTACCGCCAGGTGGCTTTTTTCAAGCTAAGTCTTGAAAAAACACTATACCAGGATACAAAGATTATTTCAATACCCTATTACCCTAAAATTTGAAAAAACCGGCGGTAATTAATTTTGCAAAACGGGAAAAAATTGCAAGTTTTTTTTCTACCGGTCGCTTCCTTATTGAATTTTAGTCGAAAATGTGATATAAATAGCTTCTCTATCTCTATACTATAAATAAAGGTGAAAATCTTGTTTTTTTGTAAAGAATATGAAAATCTGGCGCAGCAGCGTCAACGCAAATTTCAGTGTGCGGGTACTACCCGCCATGGCGAGGTATTTATGAAAAAAGTCCTATTTATTATAACGATGTTTTTTATGGTTAACCTTTTCCTCTCCGGCGCAATTATTGAAAAAATCGTGCTGGAAGGAAATAAAAAAGTATCCAAAGATACGGTTCTCTTCTATATGAAATCCCACGAAAACGGGGACTTCTCGAAAAATTCTTTAAAAAAAGATTTCAAAGCCCTGTGGGAAACCGGCTTTTTTGAGAATATAGAAATTAAAGCGGAAGACGGCAGCAACGGCAAAATCGTCAAAGTAATCGTCAAAGAAAATCCCCTGATCGCCTCAGTCACCTACAAAACCGGCAAAAAAATCAAAAAAGACGACATCCAGGAAAAAATGCGCGAGAATAACGTCTCCCTGATGGCCTTTTCCCACTACAGCCCCAGCAAACTAAAAAAAGTAGAAAAAATAATCAGGGATATGCTCTTAGAAAAAGGCTATAACCAGGGCAAAGTGAATGTGGTCAGCAAAGATGAAAAAGGGCAGGTGGCCCTTACCGTCAATGTTGTCCAAGGTCCCAAGACCCGCATCGGCACAGTGGAATTTCCCGGTTTGGACAGCAAAAAAGTTTCCGCCGCATTCCTGCGCCGGGGCATGAAAAACAACCAGGCTCACAGCCTGATTTCCACTATCAGTTCCAAAGATACCCTGAACAAAGACAAGATGGATGAGGACCTGGAAGAGGTTAAGCTGCGTTTGCAGCAAAAAGGATATTTAGAAGCCAAAGTGGGCCAGCCCACTTTTTCCATGTTCAAGAAGAAGCAAGTGTTCGGCAAGGAACGGCAAATGCTCAAGATCACGGTGCCGGTGGAGTTGGGCCCCCAATACAGGGTAGGGGAGGTCAAATTCGAAGGCAACAAAGTCATGAAGTCGAATATCCTGAAGAGATTCGTCACTTTGAAAAAAGGCGCGATTTACGATATAAAAAAGAGGAATAAAATAAAAGAGGAACTGCAAAAAGGCTATAGTTCCATGGGTTATGCCTACTGCCAGATAGCTCCGGTAGAGAACCTGGACCCGGAAAAGAAAGTAGCGGATTTGACTTTCAGGATCGTGGAGAATGACATCGTCTATTTAGGCAAACTGGAATTTGTGGGCAATACCTTCACCAAAGACCACGTGCTGCGGCGCGAGTGGTTTTTGCGCGAAGGTCACCGTTTCAATGCCAATGCCATCGAAGATTCAGTGCGGCGAATGAAACAGTTGGGATTGGTCACCATCGAGAAGATACCCGATATCAAACCAGATCCCGATGATCCGCAGAAACTGAACATGAAAGTAGAAGTGCAGGAATTGAACCGCAACATGATAAATTTTAATGTAGGTTACAGCGGTTATGACGGCTGGTTTGTGGCCTTAGGTTATCAAACCCAGAATTTTTTAGGATTGGGAGAAACCTTTGCTCTCAATTTCCAGAGCGGCACCAGGGCTAAGAATTACCGGCTTGCTTTTTCAGAACCGCGTGTATTCAACACTTTTGCCAGCCTGGGGATAGACCTTCACAAGACCGCTTTCCGTTATCCTTCGCTCTATACCCGGAACGGGCAAGGATTTAATATTTCCTCCGGTTTCAGGTTCTGGAGATATTGGGGTTTTTCCTTGATATTCAGTTACGAAATGATCGAAGTCAGCGACGTAAACGAGGACATCAATTGGAGCAATCCTTACTCCTACTACTATTATACGGAAGGCAGAAGAGCCATTGCCTCGCTTGCTCCAACGCTCTATTATTCTACTATAGACTCGCCGTTGTTTCCCACCTCCGGTGTGCGTTACTTACTCAACTACCGGTATTCCGGTGGATTTTTAGGTGGCGATATTTTCATGCATAAGGTTAAACTGGAGTACATCAAGTTCATCCCCCTGTTTAAGTATAAGAATTTCTTAGGTTTCCATGCGGTATTCCAGAAGATGTTCCCCTTTGGCGGCAAGGAAATACCTTTTTATGAGAGGTACTATCTCGGTGGTGAAAGGTCCATCCGCGGCTTCGATATCTACCGCATCGGGCCCCAGGATGATTCCGGATTTATCACCGGTGGAACAGGATCATTTTTCATGAATTTCGAGTACCGCATTCCCATCAACCAGCAGTTCTCTTTTGTGTTCTTTTACGATGTGGGCAATGCCTATGATGGAGACTTCGACCTCAAGGACGTCTATCAATCCATGGGCTTAGAGTTAAAAGTTTTTGTGCCTATGTTGGGTGTGCCTTTCAGGTTGATTTTTGCTTACAACCCCCGTATAGTGCATGATGATGATTCCCATTTTGCCTTCCGTTTTGCCGTAGGCCCCTCATTCTAGGAGATTATTTTTACCACGAAGGGCACGAAGAGCACGAAGTGGGGAATCAAAACTCTCCGTGGGAGGGTGGTTCTCAATAGCTCTTTGAGAGTTCTTCGAGCGCAGTCCCCTCTATAGAGGGGTGGCGCTGAGGGACTTTTTGTTTTTTGTCCCGAAGCGACGGGGTGTGTTAACCCCATGAAGAAGTAAATTTTAAAAAAATTAGAAATACATATAACAAGGAGTAAAAAAAAATGAAGAAAACAGTAATCGTTGCTATGACAATTTTGGTTTTTATCGGCATGAGCAGTTATGCCTTTTCCCAGGCGAAGATCGGCATCATTAACGCGCAGAAATTGGTCGAGGGGACAAAAAGAGGGAGACAAATTTCCTCGAAGTTAGAAAATATCGGCAAAACTAAACAGGGTAGACTCGAGAGCATGCAGGCGGAGATCAAAAAATTAGAAAAAGATTTAATGTCCCCCGCGCTGAACCAGGAGACCAAAGAGAAGAAAGCTTTAGAAATGCAAAATAGAAAGACTGCTTTGAAAAGGTTTGTCGAAGATACCCAGCGTGAGATGCAGATACTGACCCAGAAAGAGATGCAGAAGCTGCAAGAAGAGATCAAACCCATCATCCGGCAGATCGGCAAGGAAAAAGGATTAACTATCGTTCTCGAGATAACTGCTGTTGCCTATTTCGACCCTACTGTAGATATCACCAACGAGATCATTAAAGTAATGGACAGCAAATAATAACCGGCAAAGGCAAATAAAAAAAATGGAAAACCTATTAGACATTGAAGAGATAAAAAAGATCATCCCGCACCGCTTTCCTTTCCTGCTGGTGGACCGCGTGACCGAGATAAACGGCACGGAATCGATCAAAGGCTATAAAAACATCAGTTTCAATGAACCGGTATTCCAGGGTCATTTTCCCCAGCAGGCTGTATTCCCGGGCGTTATGATCGTTGAAGCCATGGCCCAATTGGGAGCTGTTATGATGCTGCGCACGATTCCCGAGGATAAGAGAATGGCCTATTTTGCCGGTATCGAAAGAGCGAAATTCAAGAAATTAGTGGTCCCCGGTGACCGGCTCGATTTAGAAGTAAAAGTGATAAGGGCCAGGGGCACTTTCGTAAAAATGGAAGGCCAGGCCTTTGTAGATGGAAAGTTGGCGGCCTCGGCCACCATTAGTTCGATGCTTGCCGGATGAGTTTGACAAAGATACATCCCACTGCCGTTGTCAGCGAAAAAGCTGAGTTCGGGCAAAATGTGGAAGTCGAAGACAACGCAGTGATAGGGGCTTTCTCGTCGGTTCACCAATTTGTCAGGATCGGCAGGAATGCGTACATAGGAGGTTATACCATCGGTTTGCAGGATATCCTCCCTTTTGCCAGGGCAGCGCAAACCAGGGACTCTTACAGTTTCTATGGCCCTAACTCTATCGGCATGATGAGAAACGGTATAAGCCGGGAATTCATAAGCGGTGTGAAAGATATTTTTAATGTGTTGTATAAACAAAACTTAAACACCAGCCAGGCGGTGGAGAAACTGCGGGAAGAGTACAAGGATTATGAAGGAGTCGATATAATGATCGATTTTATATCGAAAACCAAAAGAGGAATATTAAAAAATTTTAGGTCCAATGTATAATAAAAAATACAGAGTCGGCGTAGTAGGCACCGGTACCATGGGTAGAAACCATCTCAGGGTGGTGAATTCTATACCCGGGTTTGAATTAACCTGCGCAGCGGATATAAGCGAAGAGAATTTAAATTCCGCCTGCGCCCCTTTCCAATTGAAAAAATTCACCGGTCACAAGGATATGGTAGATCTTTTAGATGCGGTGATGGTATCCGCACCCACAGAAAACCACCACTCTATCTGCAAATACTTCTTAGAAAACAAAAAGCATGTGCTGGTTGAAAAACCTTTTACCACGAACTTAGAGCAGGCGGATGAATTGATAGCCCTGGCGGAAAAAGAGGATTTAGTCCTGGCTGTGGGCCACCTGGAAAGGTTCAACCCCGTGGTTCAACATATCCGGGATATGGTAAAGAAGCCTTTGTTTATCGAGATCCAGAGATTGGGGCCTTTTTCGCCCCGGTCGTTGGATGTAGATGTGATCATGGATCTGATGATCCACGACATCGATATTATTTTGCAGTGGGATCATTCGGGGATAAAACAGGTAAATGCATCGGGTATTCCCATCATCTCGAAAAAGATCGACATTGCCACAGTCAGGCTGGAATTTAATTCCGGCTTAGTGGCCAATATAACGGCCAGCCGGGTGTCCCAGAAGAAAACCAGGAAACTGAGGATTTTCCAGAAAAATCAATATTTTTCCGTGGACTATAAGAAGAAACGGGCCAAGATTTTTGCATTGGCCAACGGCAATATCATCGAAGACCTACCGGAAATAGAAGATGTGGAACCCCTGATGAACCTGTGGAATAATTTTTACAAAACCCTGACCACGGGGAAAAATTATAATGTCACCGGCGTTGACGGCAGGAATGCCCTAAAAGTGGCCCTGGAAATTTCCGGCAGCATAGACCTGAGAAATATTGACCTTTGAAAAATTTATTCATACGCTGATCGAAAGAGAGGTGATACCGGGTATTTCTCTATTGATAGGAAAGGGCGAGAATATCATTTTAGAGCGGCATTACGGTTATAAATCTTTGCTGCCGCACCGGGTGGCGCTGGAAGAGAATACCCTTTATGATGTCGCCTCCCTGACCAAACCGCTTGTCACAGCATTGGCGGCGGTCTATTTAATAGAAAAAGGGGAGCTTTCTTTAGACGCAGTTGTAAAAAAATATTTCCCGGTTTTACCTTTCGATATAGAGGTTTCCCATTTGTTGACACATACTTCCGGGCTGCCGGCCTGGTTTCCTTTTTACCTTTATGGAGAGGATTATCTCGATACTTTCAAAAGGCTGCGGTTGGAAGCAAAACCCGGCAGGAAGGTGAATTATTCTTGTGTTGGCTACATACTGCTCCATTATTTAATAGAGAAAGTGAGCGGCGTTCCTTTTAAAGATTTTATAGAGCAGTTGATTTTCAAACCCTTAGGGCTTAAGGACACGTACCTGCAGCCGCCGCCGGGATTGAGGGAGCGGGCCGCCCCCACGGAAGCGGGCAATCGTTATGAGCGGGAGATGGCGCAAAAAGAGCATGGGCGGTTGGCGTCGGCTTTTGCCTGGCGGGACTACTTGATCCAGGGTGAAACCCATGACGCCAACTCTTATTACCTGGGGGGTTCAGCCGGGAACGCCGGGTTATTTTCTACTGCGGCCGGTTTATTCCGGCTCTCTTTAGAGTTTTTTCCTTCCACCGGTTTGCTGTTGAAGCCCGAATCTATCGCCCTATGCTGGAAAAATTTTACCCCCTTCAAGAAGAGTCACCGCAGCCTCGGGTTTAAGTTGAACTCTTCTTTTATTACTTCCGGTGGCAGGGCGTTGTCCCGGGAGGCCATCGGGCACAGCGGTTTCACCGGCGCTTCTTTATGGCTCGACCCCCGCGGTGAATATAAATACATCCTGCTCAGTAACCGGATTCATCCCCGGGTGAAAGCTTTTAATTTTAACCGCGCCAGGAGGAAGCTGCACGGGCTGCTCAAGCGAGAGGGGCTCGCTTCTAAATAAACAGAAGTTTTGTTCAAACTTTTTCAACCCCGTACGCACGGGGAGGCGATAAGCTGCTTCGCCGCAGAGGTGCTTCTAATTTATTAAAAGTTTTGTTCAAACTTTTTCAAAAG
>JAGLSW010001058.1 GCA_023135565.1 Candidatus Aminicenantota bacterium
TTTTCTTGCCTTCGGCGCCCCTGCCGGGGGCCAAACTTTTGATAATTAGAATCAAAAGCGTTCCCTGCCGCGAAGCGGCTTTTCGCCTCCCCGTGCGTACGGCGTTGAAAAAGTTTGAACAAAACTTTTTATAATTGAGAAACAAAGCGCTCACCCGCTGCCTCTGCCCCAAAGCGGTTAAACGCTCCAAGCCTTCGATATTCATCATTCTTCACCCCTGTTCCCCTACCCTGTAGTTAACAACTCTTTCTCACCGAAAACAACACCCTGAAAGGTCTCGATCTCTACGTTACCTTTTTTCCATTCATCTTCGGCAAGCCCTGCTTTCCGGCAGCCGTAGGAAATATATTCTTCCAGGTCCCAACCTTGCTCCACCGGCACCTGGGGCAGCAGCAGCCCCCTCTGGAATCCCTTAGAAATGATGATACCGTCCCTGCCTACCACCACATCTTCACTACCTTTCACTTTTTGTGGTACTGTTAAGACCGATATCTCGATGTCTATTTCCTCTAATTCACCTGCTGTCACCGGGGGAAACCTGGGGTCTTCGACGGAAGAGGCGACAGCATTGTCCATAACCGCCCGGTAAAGGGAGTCTATGGGCAAAGGATAGCCGATACAGCCTCTCAAGTCTCCATGTTTATGTAGGGTTACAAACACTCCCCGCTTCTCCCGGAATTTGGGATTTTTTGTTTCATCGGAGTCTTTCCTGCCCTCTTTTAGATAGCGGGTAATGGTTTTCCTGGCTAATTTTAATAATTCGATTTTCTCTTCTTGCGAATATTCGTCGATCATCTTGCCTCCTAACTAATTTTCGCCTTCATACAGGTAAAATTCACTTTTTTTATCCCCTATTTCCATGATAATATCCCCTATAAACCAATCACTTAAGAAAAAAGGGCCTGGGGACGCCGTCCTTCTTTTATTAATGTGCTGCACAGGTTTCTCAATAAAACCGGCTGTGATTTCATGGTTTTCGCTTTGATCACCTTTATAGGGTGCGGGCGCCGCCCGTTTCTTGCTAACACTTTGTGAACGTTTGTTAAAAGAATAAACTTTTTGGTCAACCTGGTCGGAAATGCCATCTACAGGCCCCTCATAGGGTGCGGGCACCGCCCGCTTGAAAAAGGGGCCGATTAGTTTTTCGCCTTTTTTATCTATGACTTCCTGGTAAACCGCGTCGATATTGTCTTCCTGGAAGTTTACGGGAAAAAGCTCCTCCACGATGATGTGTTTCCCTATCTCTATACCTAAAACGAAAC
>JAGLSW010001059.1 GCA_023135565.1 Candidatus Aminicenantota bacterium
TTTACTTCCTTCATTTTTTCCAGGACCCCCAGTGCTTGCTCAAAATCTGTGGCCTTACTGATCAATGTCGTGTAGGTGATTTCATCTGGCGCTATCTTTACTTCCTTCATTTTTTCCAGGATACCCATTGCTTCTTGGAAATTCCCGGACTTATTCATTAGTGTATTGTAGATAAAGGTATTAGGCTTTAGTCCCAATCCTTTCAGCTTTTTTACTAATATTAAGCCCTCTTGAAGGCCTTTGGCATTATCGATTAATTTAATGAATTCATATATATTGGCATAAAATCCATGTCGCCTGATATTTTCGTCTTTGTAGGCGTTTTTTATAGATTCAATGATATTCTCAGAATTCATATCACTTTCGATAACTTTTTCAAGGTAGGCTTCTTCCGCTTGAATGTGTTCCCCATGCCAATCAATAAAATTTAATTTGTAAACCGATGAACTCAATAAATCCAGGGCATCATGCCACTCCGATGGGATAAATTCGGTTTTCCCCGTTTTGTTGGTGATTTGGTCCAATTGACTATAAAAACTTCCGGTGGGAGCATTTGGACGTTTCCCCAAAAGGCTGCGTTCACAATAGTCTTTTATCTTATCTGTAAGAAATGTTGTTTTTCCAACGGTATTTTGCAAGTAATAAAAATATTTGAGAGCTATTAATATTTCTCTTGGAAGCCTTTTGGGGGAGGTGGTATTATATTTCTTGGTGATTTCTTCCAATTTGCTATATCGCTGTTGCATCAACGATAACTCCAGGAAATACGAACCGATATTGTGATCGAATCCATCGGTATCGAGGGTGATCTCTCGCTTTGGTTTTATTTCTTCATCAAGATAATTATTGAATTCTGCTACTTGCTTTGGGTTCATCCGTTTTATGACCACTGTTCTTAAAATTTCAGTGACATGGTGCGATAACTGATCCTCTAAGTACTTAAGCTCATTGCCACTGCGACAAGTTGCGGCAATCAGGATATCATTGTCTATCAATTTGAAAAGTAATTTTTCAATTCCTTTTTTTGAATACCGATCAATAAAGAGATCAAAATCGTCAAATACGGCAATGATTTTTTTGTCGCGGTTAGCCGGCAGTTCATAATTATTAATCGGAAGCGAATAGTCAAAGGGGATAAGCACGATTGAGTCAGGCCTCTTTTTAATTGCCTCGAAAAGCGCCCGGGTTTTACCGGACAAGGAATTGCCCACCACTAAAACCGACTTGCTATTCATAAGGTGGGTAAAAATTGATTGATCAAACTCCCTTTCCCAGTAAAAATCAGTATTGATTTTAGATCGAAGCTTGGGCAGTAAATCTCCTATTAAAAGCTCCCGGCTGCTCTTCATCATTTTGAAACCTTTTAATTGTTTACCGGTTGGCGATTGTTTTTTTTTAATTTGATCCAGCATAATCTTTTCTAATGCTTTGCTGAGGTTTAATATATATTGATCATATAATTGACCCTGGGTCAACATACCGTTGTCAGTACGAAATTTAACCATATCACCAAAAGCAATATTATCTATTTTCTCGCGGTCGTAGTCTTTTCCAGGTGGCATAAAAAACTGTCGTTTTGCCAAATCCGGCCACCGGGTAAAATCGCATTGACGTAATAATAATGGAAAGAATTGAATCTCCTTCTCATCTGATCGTTTTAGAAATGTCAGAAATTCCTCCTTTAGAATGTAATCCGATGCCAGGAAGTTTTGACTGACCAACAGAAGCGCAAAATCGCAGTTTACAACTTTTTCCTGTATCCATCGATGCCATTCTTCTCCCATTGGTATTTTCCTATCACTGCACAGGTCCCATTTAATACTCTTTGAATGCTTGGTATAGGGGATTAAATCATCCATCAGTTTATCTACAAATTCTTTGTCTTTATGAGCATAAGAAACAAAAACAGTTACTTCCGGTTGTCGGTTCATATGGGCTCCCTTAAAATATTTCGTTCGGGTTAAGACCTAAAACACTTATAAATATATAGGATTGCATTTTTTTTGTCAACCCCAAAAAAAACGGGGTGTTGCGAAGATTTGGGGGCGGTGCGGAAGATTTGGGGGCGGTGCGTGCAAACGTGCAAATTTGACAGAAAAAAATAAGGCGCCGCGAATCTCGATGTTCAACTCCGGCAAGAACGAATGAATTGTTTTTAACGGTCCCCTTTTTTTTACCTGTTGTTGCTATCGATGGAGATAAGATGAAGGGGGACGTTGTCGCCACCTGTGCGTGCCCGCACACAGACAGGTGGGTGTGCCGATACAGCGGAGGAACGCAGTGCGTTCACCCTAATTCCCTACCTTAATTTGTGGAGAATTTCCCCGCCGGAGACAAGAAAAAGACGGTTAAAAAGAAAAACCGGTTGAAATATCTCTCGAAATAATATACAATTTGGTTATGATGCCGGCAAAAGTAGAAAAAAACATCCAGTCAGTCGATCAGGCTCTAAACACAGAGATGATAACACCGAAGCTGGTTCAATATATCGTAGATAAAATAGTAAGGGAAATTCAACCTGAAAAGATCATTCTTTTCGGCTCTTATGCCCGTGGTGATTTTAGTAGGGACAGCGACCTGGATTTATTTATTGTCGTTGGAGACGGGGAAGAATCCAGTCGTTTAATCAGGCGGAAGGTCGACGCTCTTCTTTGGGGGCGGAGGTTTCCCGTAGATTTAGTTGTACGAAAAGAAAAAGAGATCGAAAGGAATTTCAGGGCCAAGAATCCATTTTATATTCATCATATCTTTAAGGACGGGAAAGTGCTCTATGACAAAGAATGCTGAAGAAATCAAGTTAGTAAAAGACTGGCTAAGATTTGCGGAGGAGAATCTTTTATTAGCGCACTCCGGCATGGGTGAGGAATTTTCGCCTTATCACACCGTGGGTTTGGCGGTTAAAATAGTTCGTAGTAATTAAAGGAAAACTTGCAATCAGGGCGTTTTTTAGATACAATGCACTCTTAATTCAATTGGAGTAAGTGAGAAATAAAATGGCACTCATTTTTAATGAAAACCAGTGGAAAATATTTGAGCTGCTCTTAAACAAAAGCGAAACTCAAACTATCCGCGAAATCGTCGCCCAACTAAAGTTAGATAACTCTTTAGTGGCTTCCACACTGAACTATGGCCGCGAACAGGGCTGGCTCGATATCGAAGAAAAAGAACGGGAAGAATTAGCCCTCTCGGAAACCGCGGGCGAGCTAATAAAACAGGGACTGCCGGAAAGACAGGTACTTTCCATGATCTCCGCGGAAAGCCCCGGCAAAATAAAAATCCGCGACTTAGTAGGGCAGTTGAAAGCTAAAGATATTAAACTGAACGAAGTAATCAAATGGGGCAGCATGCGCGGCTGGCTAAACAAAGAAAAAGACGAAATCGTCCTGACCGAAGCAGGCAAAAAAGCCCCGGATATACCGGCGGATGACGAAAAAGCCGTGCAAGCGGCTCTCCAACGGAAACAGGCGCTTTTCTTAGATGAACTGGCCGGCCTCTCTATCGACGCCGCCGTCGCCAAAAAATTGCTGAAAAACCGCCCCGCCCTGGCAAAAATCAAAGCCAGGACTTACCGCTATGTGAGCCTTACCCCTGCGGGGAAAAAAACCCTGCAAGGCGATGTCAAGATCGCGCAGGAGAAAAACCGGCTTAGCAGTGAAGATATCCTCTCGGGCAACTGGGAAAACATCCAACTGCGCCGCTACGACGTCACCCTAAAAGCTGAAAAAGTATACGCGGCCAAAATCCATCCGCTGCAAAAAATCATCCAACAAACTCGCCGCGCTTTTTTAGAGATGGGCTTTACCGAAGTGGTGTCGCCCCAGGTGGAAACCGCTTTCTGGGATTTCGACGCCCTCTTCCAACCCCAGGATCACCCGGCCCGGGACATGCAGGACACTTTTTATTTATCCCGCCCGGCTGAAGGCAAACTGCCCACCGAAAAAGTAGTCGAAAACGTCAAACTGACCCACGAAAACGGCTGGGAAACCGGTTCCAAAGGCTGGGGTTATAGCTGGCAGAGCAGCCGCGCCCGGCAGACGGTGCTGCGCACTCATACCACCGCCACCTCGATTCGTTCGCTGTGCGAGAATCCCGAACCGCCGCGCAAAGTCTTCTGTGTGGGCAAAGTGTTCCGTAACGAGTCTATCAGCTACAAACATTTGCCCGAATTTTACCAGGTAGACGGGATAATCATCGACGAAGGCGCCAACCTGGCTACTCTTTTGGGCACGTTAAAAGAGTTCTATGCGAAAATGGGGTTCAACAAGGTCAAGTTCAAACCATCTTTTTTTCCTTATACGGAACCCAGCATCGAAGTTTTCGTGTACATGGAGTCGCGGAAAAAGTGGTTGGAATTGGGTGGTTCCGGTGTTTTCCGGCCAGAAGTGACGGTGCCTTTCGGCTGTCATGTGCCTGTGCTGGCCTGGGGTTTAGGCTTAGAGCGGCTGGCCATGCTGCGTTACGGGATCGAAGATATCAGGAACCTCTACTGGAGCGATTTAGATGAAACAAAGGAGATAGTCCTATGCCGGTAGTCACGATTAGTGTAAAACTGTTAAACCAGCTCTTAAAAAAAGAGTACCCCATGAAAGATCTCACCGAATCCATGGAGCAGTTGGGCTGCGATGTGGAAGATACCGAAGAGATCACCCTCTACCGCTGCCCGGCCTGTGACGCTTTAAACGATAGATCGGCCCGCGAAGAAGCGCCCAAAACCTGCGCTTTCTGCGGCACCGAACAGCAGGAAGGTTTTCCGAAATTCGCCTCCGATGCGGCTGTACGTATCGACCTGCTGGCCGACCGGCCTGATCTTTTTAATGCCGCCGGTTTATCCCGGGCGTTGCGCGGATACTTAGGTTTGGAAACGGGAATGCCGGAATTTTCCTGTGACCCCGGTGAAATCGAAGTGCAGGTAGATCCTTCTGTTTTAGACATCCGCCCTTATATCGTCTGTGCGGTGGCTGAGATGCCGCCGTTGGATCACGCCGCGCTGCGGGAATTGCTGAAATTGCAAGAAAACCTGCACTGGGGTATCGGTCGCGACCGCAAGCTGGCCTCTATCGGCATTTATGATTTAGACACCCTGAGTCCGCCCATTATTTTCAAAAGCGCAGCTCCCGAAGGTTTTAAGTTTTTTCCCCTGACCATGCCCGATAGGGAGATGACCCCGGCGCAGATATTGAAAGAACATCCCAAAGGAGTCGGTTATGCGCATTTGTTGGAGCATTTGCCCCGGTATCCGCTGCTGATAGATTCAAAAGGTCAAACCCTGTCCATGCCTCCTATTATCAACAGTGATGAAACCAAATGCCGCACCGGTACCACACGTCTGTTTATCGACGTCACCGGGCTTTCGGAGCAGGCCGTCACCGATGCTTTAAACATCCTGGTCTGTGATTTAATCGAATTAGGTGGAAAAGTACAGACCGTAAAAATAAATTACCCTGACCGTTCTATCGAGCGGCCCGATCTAACGCCCGGTCTTATCGACGTGGGTTATGAAAGCGCCCGGCGCTGGTTGGGAATAGATTTAAGCCGCGACGAATTTTTGCAAAGTATTCGTAAAATGCGCATGAACGTGGAACCTGCGGACAGCGGGGGTGACGGTGAAAACCACAAAGTCCGGTATCCTGTTTACCGTAGTGACATTCGTCATGAAGTGGATATTTTTGAAGACATCGTGATTGGCTATGGGCTGGAAAAGGTGCCTCACCTGTTGGTGCCTACTATGACTGTAGGTTTAGAGCGGCCCGAAGAGAAGATAGGTAGTTTGGTGCGCGAAGTGATGACCGGTTTGGGTTTTACAGAAATCATGACGTTGAACCTGAACTCTGAAGAGAATTTGTTTACCCGGTTGAGTATGGAACCCGGTGCAGATCATGTCATCGTGGATAATCCCAAGACCATCAACCAGGAAGTGCTCCGGCATCATTTGAATGCCGGGATCATGGAGACGCTGGAGAAGAACCGCAAGAAGCCGGTTCCCCAGGAGATTTTTGAAATCGGCACGGTAACGCTGTTGAACCCGGAGACTGAGACCGGGGTGAATGAGTACAGGCATTTAGCATTTGGAATTATCGGCCCTGAGGCCGGGTATGCTGAAGGCCGGGCCGTATTGGATTCTGTGCTTCGTGAGTTAGGTTGGGAGGCGGAATATCGTCCTGTGGAGCATCCTACTTTTATCGAAGGCCGCTGTGCTGAAGTGAGTGGCGGAAGCGGCGGTGAGGTTTGGGCCCGTCTTGGTGAAATTCATCCCCGGGTATTGTGTAATTTTAATCTTGCGAATCCGGTTGTTTACTGTGAACTGCGTCTCGCCAAAGTTTTTTGACCCCGCAGCACAGGGAGGCGATTAGCTGCTTCGCAGCGGGTGAGCGTTTTTGATTCTAAATTAACAAAAG
>JAGLSW010000106.1 GCA_023135565.1 Candidatus Aminicenantota bacterium
CGACAAACTATCATCCTAAGTGCCCCAGGTGTAAAACCGGTAACATGATTGTAAAAGTCCATATCTTCTACAAAAGACATGTGATTTTATTTGTAAGCCCTCCACCATGAAAAGAATAGCTTTTTACGATACGTTTATGTTTAAAATAACTTGTTATGTGTTACGCTCAGAAGCCAGCCCACCACTTTATTCAGATGTCCAGCTTTTTATAAAAATTACCGTTAAAGACCTTTTTATGAGCAGCGCCTTTATCAAAATTTCCCTGATTAAACGGATGAAGTTAACAAAATGGGCTGGAAATTTTTTTTTTGTCTTGTCTCACTAAGTTAATATCTTAAAATTTCCATTAAAAACACAGTTATAAACAACTAAGGGGGGAGGTTTCGTCCAATCAAGTTTTGGCGTCGGCTGCGCTCCGCAAAAACTCTAATTCATTCAGCAAACTCTGCGGAATGAAATTGTTTTCCCTGACCGAAGAAATCGGGACAATTAAAGAAGTATCATACTCGGCGGTTAATTTTTTTTTAAATTGTATTCTTCGAGTGTTTGTTTGCAGTGTCATTTTAGAATGTAGTATACATCTCTCGATTAATTCAGTCAAGTCTAAATTTCGAACATTCAGGGTATACCCGGGGAATCAGTGAATTACTAAAAATTTTTGTTAAAAACCAGGAAAACGGGAACAAGCACTTGACAATATGGCAATATTGCCATATAATAGTTGCCTGGCAAAAAAATGAAATGCAAAAACTACTACAAAGAACAGGCGCGAATTCATAAAGCCCTATCCAACGAAGCTCGCTTGATGATCGTAGATAAACTCTATGAAAAAGAATGCAGCGTAGGCGAACTAACCGAACTTATCGGCTTAGACCAGTCCACTATCAGCAAACACTTATCAGTACTTCTTTCAGCCGGTATCGTGGACTACCGCAAAGAAAAAAACGTGGTGTACTATAAATTATTGACCCCCTGCGTGATCGATATGTTCGCCTGCGCCAGCAAAGTAGCTAAACCCCGGGTTCAATGATCGATGAAAATCAAAAGCGCTTATCGCCTCCGGCGGCCCTGCC
>JAGLSW010001060.1 GCA_023135565.1 Candidatus Aminicenantota bacterium
ATCGCCCCCCCGTGCGCACGGGGCTACCTGACAATAAACTTGACGGTATTTAAGATACGATTAGCGGAACGAATCGATAGGGTGTGGTCGCCGCGCCGCAGCCTCCATAAAGGTGTGCCGGGATATACGATGGCCTTGTACAACACTCCGTTTAATAAAAAATCTATCTCCTCTCCAGGTTCGAAACCCATAACCTCGAAGGTAATCTCCTGGTCCTGCCCGGCAATAGCATCCGAAATATAGAAAAAATCCCCCTGCTGGGGAAAAGATATCCACTTCCTTTTGTCACGCCGGATGCCGGGTTCCTCTCCGGGGTGCGTTCTTTCAGCCCATTTGCCGTAAAGCTCCGGAAACCTGACTTTTACCTCTCCATTCTCTATTACATGATAAGTGCAGGTTTTTTGGGGCAGGTTCTCCTCGTCGAAGTACTCCTCCACCGCGTCGCTGCAATTGCCGGAAAGCAATTCCCCGGATAGGGGACAAATCGTCCTTTTCACGATACCCGGGGGCATGGGTATAACACCTGCGCTCCAATCCTCCTGTACGCACAAGAAAAGGTCTCTCAATATGGTGGCGGCACTGCCTACGCCGCTGAGGTCCCGCATGTTCTCGCCGCCGGGATTGCCAAGCCATACGCCTATACAATACCGGGAATTAACCCCGATGGCCCATTTGTCCCGGAATCCTTTGGACGTGCCGGTCTTCACCGCTAAAGGAAAAGGTAAACGCATGGAAGAATCATAACCGAACCCGGCAAAACGGGCCGCCGGGTCCGCAAGAATCTGCCAGGTAAGAAAAGCTGCTTTGTCCGAAAACAAACGCCGGGTCTTCACCGGCTGCCCTTTCACAAAGGCCGGGTAATACACAGTGCCCCCGTTGACAAAAGCAGAATAAGCGATCAGCAGGTCTAAGAGTTTCACTTCCCCGGAACCTAAAGCGATGGTCTCGCCGTAAAAACCGGGCTCCCCTTTAATATAGCCGAACCCGGCCTGCCGTAATTTAGCGATTACCTTGTGGGGGGTCAGTTTCATGGCCAGGTAAAAAGCGGGAATGTTGTAAGAACAGGCCAGGGCGATGCGCAGCCGCGTCGGCCCATGCTCCCGGCCATCATGGTTTTTGGGAAAAAAGCCCCCTTTGGAGGGAAAACGGATGTCCGGCAGAATAGTGGCCGGGGTATAACCCTCTTCTAAGGCCAGGGCATAAACAAAGGGTTTTAAGGTAGAACCGGGCTGGCGGAAAGAGGTGGTCAGGTTTACGAAACCGGCGTTTTTTTCGTCGAGGTAGCGGGGCGAACCCATCAGGGCCATCACCTCATGGCTGCGGTTGTCGATAATCACTGCCGCGGCGGACTTGACATTATATTTCCGCAAGCGGACGAGATGTTCGCGGATGATTCCTGCCATCTCTTTTTGGATGGATAAATCTAAAGTGGTGTGCACCTGCTGGGGAATTTTTTCGCCGCCGTATTTTTCTTTAACCATGTCGATAAAGTGGGGAGCGGCAAAAGGATAGTCACGCATAAGAAATTCAACGCCTTCGCTTTTGGCTCTCAGGTACTCGTCCCGGCTGATATAGTTTTGAACGCGGAAAATTTCCAGGATTTTTTTCCATCTTTTTTTTAGAATGGCCGCGTCTCTGCGTGGGTTGTAGCGGGTAGGAGATTTGGGGATCAGGGCCAGGTAGATGGCCTGGTTCAACGAAAGATGCGCCGGGTTTTTGGCGAAATAAAAACGGGCCGCCTGCTTGACCCCGTAGATCATATTGCCGAAGGGCAGGCGGTTGATATATTCGGTGAGGATATCTGTTTTGGAGAGGTGCAGTTCAAATTTCAAGGCAGCGAAGATTTCGGAGATTTTGTTCGGGATGCTGCGTTTTTTGTGCCGGTAGAGGAGTTTAGCAAGCTGCATGGTAATGGTGGAACCGCCCGACACCACCCGTTTTTTTTTGATATTCTGCCACAGGGCGCGGAACAGGGAAGAGATCACGATCCCCTTGTGGGAATAGAACCGTTTATCTTCGATCAATACGCAGGCTCTCAGGAAATGGGGAGAGACTTCCGACAGGCCGCATTTTTCCGCATATGTTTCGTCGGCTGAAAAGAGCGTGCGCAGGGGGATGCCGTTCCTGTCGAAAAAGGTAGTGGAATAGGAACTGCGATTTAGGATACCGCGGTCGAAAGAAGCGAAATAGATTATCCCGGTCAGCAGCAGCGCCAGGATTATACCGGTAACACCCAGGATTTTTTTGCGGCGAAAAAGTCCGCTCCCTTTTTTATTGTCGCGAAGCGGCTCAGAGGGTGCACCCGCCGGGTGCTTTGTTTTTTTACCTATGCCGGGTTTGTTGTTTGTCTCAGTCATGGGATAGTATTATATTCCAGGTTGCAGCATTTATCAATCCCCTGTGCCGTTACGTGATAGTAAAAGAATATATGTTATACCATCGAGCACAAAATTTCAAGCTCAAACAATGTAAGTGTTCAGTTTTGGAAAA
>JAGLSW010001061.1 GCA_023135565.1 Candidatus Aminicenantota bacterium
GAACAAAACTTTTGTTTAAAAAAGCGAAAAGCCCCCTATAAAAGCTTTGAATTTTTCTTTTTCCAAAACTGAACACTTACGACTCAGGAGGAGATCGAGAGAACTCAGGAAGAACTCAGCACCCCCTCAAAACTCACGAGTGCTCAACCTCCTAAAATTCGCGAGCCGCTTCCTTAACCTGAGCTCTTCTTAGTTCATCCTGAGTAATAGAAGTTCGTCCTGAGCTCTTCTTAGCTCCTCTGAGCAATAGAAGCTCATCCTGAACTCTTCTTGATCTCTATCCACAGGTCAGGGTCCCAACCACTGCCTATAAAGAGGTGTTCGCCGGTGCTGATGCGGCGCACATGGATGTACTCGATACACTCGCTACCGTACATATGAACGGCAAAATCCGGGTGGTTCGACCAGTTGAGACGGTAAATTTCTCTTTTTTTCGGAGGAGGAGGGGGCGGCGGGGGTGCATGGAGAACACCTGTTTCTTTTCCGCTGGTAGCGTCGTGGATAAAGTATCGTTCGTGGGGAACAGGCAGCCAGGCCACCCGGTTATCGGGAGCAGCACAGGGGCGGCAGCTTTGACCATGCGATATTTTCCGGCTCTCTTCTTTCGATTTGCTGCCTACAGCCGCCACGAAAATGTCCCGTTTGCGGGCATATACGATATGTGTGCCTGTGCCGGTCATTTCGCAGTGTTTGACCACGTCCCCTCCGGCATAGACTGTTTTTACTACAGTAGGATCGTTTATTTTCACCTGGATGACGTTTCCTTTTTTAGAAGGGCCCAATGCCCAGTCTTCGCCGTTTTCCACGCGCCAGGACCAGCGGGTTTCATAGGAGCAGTCCATCCGGTTATTTTTAATCTTTTTTTTATTGCCCTGTTCGTCGCAGGCATATATACTGCCCTTATAGCGGTAGAGGAACCGTTTACCGTCGGGCGACCAGGAAGGGCGGGGTGAATATCCGCGGGGCAGGGGGCCTTTCAAGCGGCGCAGTGTGCGTCGCACAAGACCTTTAGGCGTGCATTCCCCCTCTGTGATTACGCCGGGCACTTCTTTTGTAATGCCTGTTTTGAGATTTAGGATCATCATTTTGGGTGGTTGGGCAAAAATGACTTTCCCCTGCTTGTTTCCCGACATCTTTGCCCAGCCCCGGACGATCTCTTTTTTCGGCACTTTTTTTTCGGACGGGATAGGGCCGTTGGAGAAGAAAAAGAATAGGAATGCCCCGGCCAGCACGACTCCTATAAACACCCACTTGCATTTCAGCCAACCGGTAATGCCCCACTCGCGTGGGGGAGCGATAAGCCGCTTCGCGGCAGGGGGCGATTTTGATTTTTTATCCATATTGCTGCCTCGGGATTTATTTTACTCTATTTTGTTTCAAAAATAAAGCCCTGGCGAGGGGAGCCTTCAAGTAACTTTCGAGTAACAGAAAAGCGTATCGCTCATAAAAAGTTTTGATCAAACTTTTACAAAAGTTTGG
>JAGLSW010001062.1 GCA_023135565.1 Candidatus Aminicenantota bacterium
CTTTCATTTAATTCCCAGGTGACAGACAAAGCAGGCAAACGGCTTTTTCCAATTTCAGATTTAATAGAATCAAGGATACCCAAAATTTCAAGTAACTTAGAATGTGTGTGTGTAAAAACACCGATCATGTCACCCTGCTGCAAATAGTTCTCACATTCCTTAAAAATAACAATATTCAATCCGTATTCTTTCGCAAAGCCGGTATAGTCAAAGTTTGTTAATTTTGCCTTGAACTCATCGTTTATGGGAGAAATCTTTGCATCATTGATTATCAAGTCGTATAAATCGGATGCCGTTTTTATGTTGGCATAAACATCGTTAGTTATGCTGCTTAATTCTTCGTAATTTATTCCATTTAAGTCCTGCAGCTCAATCAAATTTAGAAAACTTTGAATATCACTGCAACCTCTTAAATAGTAGCTGGCACCTATAGACAAATTTGATTTAATATTAACAGTCTTTTCATTACCTTCATCTGAATACAAACCATCTGAACCGTTTAAGAAAAAGTAACCAAAACTGTTTATACTAAAACAGAATACAATTAAAATCCCTGTGATTATTCCGAAAATCGATTTTCTTTTTATTGATTTCATGATAAACCTCCTTTATTTTTTTATAATTTTATAAAACACCCTGGATGCATATTGACCGAATAATGTCAACTCCGCAAATCTTTCATTTAATTCCCAGGTGACAGACAAAGCAGGCAAACGGCTTTGTCCAATTTCAGATTTATTAGAATCAAGGATAGCCAAAATTTCAAGTAACTTAGCATGCGTGTGCGTAAAAATGCCGACCATGTCACTCCGCTGCAAATAGTTCTCACATTCCTTAAAAATAACAATATTCAATCCGTATTCTTTCGCAAAGCCGGTATAGTCGAAGTTCATTAATTTTGTCTTGAACTCATCGTTTATAGGAGAAACCTTTGCATCATTGATTATCAACTCGTATAAATCGGATGCCGCTTTTATATTGGTATAAGCATCGTTAGCTATGTTGCTCAATTCATCGTAATTTATTCCGTTTAAGTCCTGCAGCTCAATGAGATTTAGAAGATTTTGAATATCACGGCAACCTTTTAAATAAAAGCTCGCAGCTTGCGGCACATAAGTGTTTATTGTGCTAAAACTTTTTTCGCCGCTTCCCGAGTATAAGCCGTCAGAGCCATTTAACATAAATCGGGCATAAACTGAAACACTCATAAATAATACGATTAATATCACTATGATTGTTCTAACCATTAATTTTCTTTTTATTAATTTCATTTTATTTCTCCTTTTATTTTAATTTTTTTTCCTACTTCGTAATATACCTGGGCTGCATATTGGCCGCAAAAAAGTTCCCTGGCATACTCCTGGTTAAGCTTCCAAAAATTTGAGATGCCGGGCAAGTTCCCGGACGTTAATGATGAAAAACCGAATGAAACACCTAATACAGGATTCAATCCCATATTTTTCGCTTCATTCAACCCAATACAACCACAAGAAAACCCGGTATGTTTGAAAAAATGGGCAATCCGGCAGAAAAAATCAAAAATATTTGAGATTCCGCTTGACATTTCGATTATTTTGAAATACAATTCGGTATGTTTGATAAAAAAGTTCCCGTTAAGAATGGAGTTCAAATATGTTGAGATTCCTTGCCTGTGTAATGTCATTAAATCTGTCATCTTTTAATTACCTCGAAGACCCATGCTACATCAAAAGCCCCGGTCTGTCAAGAGAACAAAACGAGAACATGAATTTTTTTTACAATAAAGACAATACAGGGAAAACAGGACAAAATTCTGATGTCTTGAATTCGATGTGCGAGGAAATCTTTTTCCCGGCAATTCTTTTGAGGGCCGGAAACACCATGAATAAAGAGTCTTCAATAACGCGAAACCACCAATTACGAGATATTGAAGAGGGATTTTTTTTACAGGTAAAAAAAACATACCCGATTGGAGAAAAATATGATAGAAAACCGAAAAAAAATAATTCATTCGAGAGGGATATCATGAAGCACGAGCTTTTAGTATTACTACGATCTTGCCTGCGGCGGCCCTCCCGAGGAGGGGCCAACTTTTCACTAATACTTCGTGAAAGTTTGCTGAAAAAACAAGCTTTTTGGTCAAGGTGGTTGGGAACGTGTTTCCCAGGCCCCTCATGGGTTGCGGACGCCGTCCGCTTTTTGAAAAAAGTTGGACAAAAACTTTTGTTTAATTTTAGAGGCGCTGCCGCGGAAGAGCCGCGATAATAGGAGGGTGATATGAAAAAAATACTGCTTTATATTTTCCTGGTGCTGCTGCTTCTCAATACCTGCTGCTCCTACCGCTACTTGCAAAAACCTATCGGGACATTCGCCGATGCTAACGTTCTAATCGGCAAAAATACAGTCTACGTTTTTGAACAACTTCAAGAAGAAGAAATCTTAGTACGTATCGCCGAGTCGGTCAAAAAAGATTCTATCGAGCCTTCCGATTTAGAACCGCGAGTACTAACCACTGAACACCTTGAAACCCGTAAAGAGTTAATCGACTATTTGGTCAAATATACCGAACTGCTCCATTCGCTTATCGACGAAGACTATAATAAGGATATATTAAATAATAATAAGAGAGTCAATGAGAGCATCGAAAAAATCAGCAGCAGGCATAACGATACTTTTTCGAGAGAAGAGGTGGGTATCATATCGGCTATAGGCGCGGCCCTGCCGGAAGCTTTAACAGCGGCCCGGAACAGGAGGTTGATTCTAAAGCTGATGAACCGGCACCAACCGCTGATAGATAAAATAAGCGGCATGTTGAAAGAAGAGTTGCAACTCACTAAAAAAGTAATCAATACTTTTTTTGCCCGGCAGTTTCGTTTAGTAACAGCCGAAAAATGGCCCGATAAGGAATCGAAGCGTGAGAGTTATGCGAAAAAGGGTGCGAAAATTTTAGATAGGAAGAGGAAAATCAATGTAATATTAGATGATTTGATAGCAGCGATAGGGATCATATCTCCCACTCATAAGCGTTTGATGGGGTATGTAAAAAACAATCGCGGGCCGTTGAACACGTTATCGAGTTTTGTCGATTATGCGGCCCGGATAGAGGGTTTGTATTTGGAATATTCAGAAGAGAAAAAGGGAAATAAATAAAATGGAAAAATTAAACGAAAGTTTTGTGGGTGTCCGGGAGGCGGATTTAAATAAGCTCCCCCTGGTCCCCGAAGGCATGAGCAAAGAGAGTGATGATGTAATTACGGTAATACAAGCGCTTGTGACGAAATTGGATGCCGAGTATTACAAGGCGGAGAAAAAAGAGGACCGGGAACAACTTATCCTGGCAATAAATGCGACCTACAAGAGGCTCGATGCGATGTCGAGTGTTGTATTTGACCGGAATACTAATGAATACAAGAAATTGATGAAAGTTTTTAATAAAAGTGAGAAAGAGGTCGAGAAATTCAGGAATGGTCAAAGCGGGATAACGGGTTTAACGAGTTTTTTGATGGGGTTGTTGAACCAAGTAGATGCGCTGCTGTATGGTCTACGCCGTGATCAGCTTCTAAATTAGAGAGAGCTTATGGGCGAAAAAAAACAACAAAGATATGCTCGAAAAGCTGTAGGCAGGCGGCTTAATGCTTTTATAGAGGCGGTAAAGGAAAGGCATCAAATCGATGACACCGCGGTTTACAAAAAATTAGGGTTGGCTTGTTCAGGTCATTTAGGTGATTTTGTAAGCGGTGAGATGCCTTTAACGGGCGAGTTGATAATGAAGCTGCACAAAACATTTGGTCTTAATGAAATTTTTTTATACCGCGAGAAGGAGGAGAACGTCCCCATGTTTGTAGATAGGGAGCTTGAAATAATATTTAACATAATAATGGCCTATGAAGAGTCGAAGCGTGAAAAATACAAGAAGCTGTTAAAGATAATGGAACTGCCGGCCTTTGAAGATCAGGTTTTAGGTTTTATCAGCAGGTTAGAAATCGATTATAAAAAATTAGCAGCGCACAACTCCGATAAGGATATTCTATGAAACACAGGAAAACAGGCAATATGAATCATAGATTACCCTCCTTATTTATTAAATTTTGTAAGTTAAACGTTTGTGGCAGCGGGGAGACCGGCCCCCCATCCCACCGGTCTCCCCACGCTGCTTTTTTGGAACATACATATAAAGTAAAACATATAGATCAAAGATCAGGAAGAGCCGGTGAGAAAACATGCAGGGTTTTCTTATATTCCCGCTCTAATTTTTTTTATTTTAAGAAATCGAGAGATGTTAAGTTATTTATTAGCACAATCAAGTAGGGAGGGGACGTCAAACGTTCTCAACAGTTGTCCCCTCCCTACTGGCTATTTAGTCGAAAACTGTAGTTTAAAACATACAAACTCAGCTAAAAGTAGAGCCGGGGAATTTTGCCGCGAATCACGCCGTGGTGTTCCCTGCTCTATTTTCTTGCTGCGAAAAAGGTGAAACATTGAGTGATTCAGTTAAATTAAAAGTAGTAACCAATCCTATGGACTTCGGGTTGGGTTTTGCCGCTATTGTCAGTATAAACGGGCATTTTTATCTCGTGGTTTTAGATAAAGACGGAAATGTTTTAAAATGCAAAAAGTACCGCAGCCTGCGTTATGCCATGAGAGCTTTTGATAATTTGTATGCCCGTAGGAATGGGATTAAGTCTGAATGGAGCACGGAAAAAATTGAATATTCTATTGGTCGCGGCAGGGCATTGTTCATTAACGGGGATGGCCTGGACGGAGTAGAAAAGCTCAAACAGCTTCTTAAAGGGAGCGATTATGAAAAAGATAAATATTATGGAGAGATTAGTGGAATAAATTTTGACAATTGGGAGGATTAGCAATAATATGATCGAGAATAAAACTGTTTCTTTAAAAATTTTCCTCCTGGAAAATAAATTAAAAATTTTTAGCCGGTGTAAGCGCCGGGGTGAGGATAACGCCTCGCCCGGCCTTGCTCTTATTATAATGCATAACTTAAGAGTTTATCATTTTGATAAACCTCCTTTAACTTTTTTTGTAAGTGTTGCACGGGTCGGGCAGTTTTGGCCTGGCTGCCCGGCCTTGCACTCTATCTCATTAGATATAACCGGGTTTTGTAAAGACCTGTTACGTTTCATTTTCATATATAGCCGGCCCCAGCCGGTAGGCTTCCGGTTTACCGGCTGGGTGCTTTTTTGACCGGCTATTTGGCTGAATGCTGAAAGCCCAAAGCTGATATAGGAGTAAAAATGAAAACAAGAATAATTTTAATTTTAGTGAGTTTGGTAGTAACTGGCGCCGGTTGTCGAATCAAGTCCGTAAGGGCATTGTTGAAGTTATCAAATAACTTGTTTTTGAATGATGGAGTTTAGAACAAAAGTATGGTATACTTAGGAAATGAAAAAACTTGATACAGAACGGAGGAAGAAATTTACTAAGGAGAAATTAATATGTATGAAGAAAAACAAAAAGTAGAAAAAAGAAACCTCGAATTTCAGGACATTAAAAACAAATTAATCATCATGGCATTAATTTTGTTTTCAGTTGTCATTGCATCCATTTCTCTCACCATGAACGGTACCTATGAGGAACGTAAAGAAATCGAAAAAGAATTCGTCGAGCAGGAATACTATAAACAGCCATACTTCATATTAGGGCAGCAGTACTTAGAGCGCGGCGGCTGCCGGGCCATGTTTATACCGCCAACCGCACATTACCTGCTGGCCGGTACATCGAGCCATACCAGGGCAAAGATTATAAATGAAGATAATTTTATCAGGTTTTTTTCAAAGGTCGATGTGTTTTCTTTTATAGAAAACAATACAAACATCATTATAGTGATATTTTTTTCTGCCATGTTGATTATGTCCCTTGCAGGCATTTCCAATTTCGACTACGGCTCTAATTTTCCAACCTTAAAGCAATTTCTTCTTCGATTGTTTTTAGTGGATACATCTTTCATCCTCATTGTTTCAGGCGGCTTTTATTTAAACGCGGTTAACCAGGGAATGACAGTGACCGGGCATGACATAAAAGGGTTGTCTTTATTTTTACTATACATGGTTTTTTTCCTCTCCTTTTTTTACGTTATCGGATTTTTTGTACGCGCCCTAACAAGGGATATTGCCAAAGCCTTAGTTATATGCGCTCTAATATTTGTAATTATTATATTTATTATACACCCCCTTGTCCATCGATACGATGGCCCTTATATATACAGTGAAGAGATGCTGCCCAAAAGGGGAACCAATGAAATATCCGCGGAAGTTAAGGCAGGCAATTATGAATTTTACAAAAAAGATAAACTTGAAACCCTGAGCAGGTTCATCGAATTTGAAAATTATTTTATAGAAAAAGAGGAGCGGTATTTCAAAGAGAAGATAAAATATTGGCATTTTTTTCCCACTTTATTTTTTATAAACCTGGTGGATAATGTCATCTGTTCTTCATATGTAGGTCATCTTGAATTTTACCGGTTCAGCATCGATATGAAGAACGAATATTTCACTGATTTTTTTGAAAAAGATAGGTTTAAAGTTCCGCCCGATACTTTCGCTGCACTTGGCTATATAAATTTAAAACACCATGTGTACCGGGGCAAGAGTCGGGTGCCGGAGAACTTTTTTACCGGCACCGGGTTGACTTTTCTTTACACGTTGATATTAGTACTGGCTGCTTTCTTTTTGATCAAGCCCTTCTATAACAGGAAAACTCGAAAAGAAGAAGAGGAAAGAAAGGAAGCTGAGAGGATAAAAAAGGAAGAGGAAGAAAAAATTCTTAAAATATACGAAGAAATGCGAGCTAAGAAAAAAGCTGAGGAAAAATCAAAAGTCAGCAGTTAATTTGTTTGAAAGTTTATCGCCCCCGGTCCCGGAACATGTGGGGCCGGGGGAATTTTTTTTATAATTCCCCCCAGTAATCACTGTCTCTCCCCCTCTCTCTCTTTATTTTAAATATAAAATCACCGGCAGCACAAAATCGCCTTCAAATTTATTGTGATCCTGGTTACCGCCGTCATCTTTGCGGTCTACGCCGATACTGTACAAAACCTGCTTTTCGTCGTTCCAGCGGTAAGGTTTCCCGGAACAGGGGTCCAGCAGCGCCTTGTAGGTTTCCAAACCGTTCAATATCTCCTGCACCGGTTTGTCCGGCGTATAGTTTAGGTGCAATCCGGCGGAAATTTTGACCATATCGTAGACCGTTTTGGCGGCGTAAGTGCGCTGCACCACTTTGGCAATACTTTCCGCATCGCCTTTGAGATATTTTTCATAGATGATCTTTCCTCCCGGGTTCCGCAGCCACCAAAACCAGCCGCTTTTGACATCTTTAGTTTCCCGGGGATCGCTAGTCCACTTATAAGGAGGTGTGCGGTCGCATTCGATCACTTTTACCATGTGGTCGTTTTTATATTTATTGGTGCGGTTGGGTTGGGTGAAAAAATAAAGCAGTTTCTTCTCCCAAAAACCCATTTTGTAATAACCGGCTAAACTGTCCCAGGAATCTATCGGCTGATATAAATATTCGCCGGCCAGGGGCCAACTGCCGTATTCTTTATATTCGAGTTCGGGCAGGTTGTTTAGTACCTGCTCGTAGACCTCTTTCGGGCAATCTTTCCGGTTCATCAGGCTGGACAATCCCCGCAGCGTTATGCGCACCACCCCCTTGGCTACCAGGTTAGTAATCAGCACCACGCTGCCTTTGTTCGCTTTCTTGCCGAAACGAATTTGATCGAGAAGTTTTGCCGCACCCTGCAGCCATTCGCCGTCCATGGCCTGGAGCAAATAAAAACGGTTGTACTGTTTGGCGGCGTTCAACCAGATTAACAGGTTGGGGATGGGCGAGTCGATGCGAAAGAGGGTAAAATCCTCGAAACGCTCGCAGTCGATCAGTTTTTGATAACGGTTCATCAGGATTTCGATTTCCGATTGCAGTTTGACCACATGTTCTTTATGCTCTAAGTAATGTTGAGCTGAGTCCTTAATCGAGCCGTAAGGCAGATTGTAGGGTTTGAAAGCATCGAATTTTGTTCCCCAGTTTTTGACGTTACTTTTTTTATAGGTTTCTTGATCCCATTCTTTGATGTATTTATCGTTATCGTATTGGGGATCGAATAAGCGCCGGTACTTAAGTAAAAAATCAGGCGATTCGATGTCCGCGCTGGGCGCTTCTCCTAAGCTCCACAGCCGGTAATAACCGTTGTCCCAGTCGAAAGAGGGATTCCCCCGCAGCTCTTCGATGGTATATTCCAGGGGCTGCTTCGGGATATCGAACCGGTTAAAAATAATGTATGCTGCCGCTAAAACCACGACAACCGACAACACTATAAACACTTTTTTTTTCATTTTTTTGTCTCCTTTCTCCCGCTTCGGCGCGGGTAAACTTTGTCGTAAAAAACAGCCGTTAACGCTGTTTTCTTTGCTGCTAATGCCGCAAAATAATATCTAAATAAAGCAGCACCAGCCAGAGGAGTAATAAAAGTTTAAAAATAATTTTTTTCATTTTTTTTCTCCATGTATTATAGTAGCATAATGCCGGGGAAAAAAAGTCTCTTATTCTTCATAAGTTTGTCATAAAATTGTCACCGGCGGGCATCGGGAGAGCTCAGAGGAGCTCAAGAGGGCTCAGGTTGAGGAGGAGCTCAAGAGAACTCAGGAGGAGCTCAGGAAGAAATCAGGAGGAGTTCGTCTTGAATTTATAACCGGCTCCGTGAACGGTAAGAATATGCTCGGGATTCCTGGGGTCTTTCTCGATCTTGGTGCGCAGTTTTAAGATAAAATTGTCGATGGTGCGGGGCGAAGGGTAATATTCATCCCCCCAGACTTCGTCTATGATGCGGTCGCGGTCGATGACTTCTTCGGGATTGTCGAGCAAAAGCGTTAATATCTCCGCCTCTTTGGGAGATAAAGCGTGTTCCGTACCCCCTTTTTTGATAGTAAAACTCTTAAGATTAATTTCCACGGCGCCCAGGGTGATGGTTTTCTCTTTGAGGGATTTCCCGGCGCTCCTTTTCAACACCGCCTTTACCCGGGCCACCAACACCTTGATACTAAAAGGTTTGGTCACGTAGTCGTCCGCCCCTAATTCAAAACCCAACAGTTTGTCGCTTTCCTGGCTTTTGGCAGTGAGCATAATAACCGGGATGCCGGGATCGATACTTTTTATCTTTTTGCACACTTCGAAACCGTCGATACCGGGCAGCATGATGTCCAGTATAACCAGGCGGGGTTTTTTTTCTTTGAAAAGGCGGATGCCTTCGCTCCCGGAAACTGCCGTAAATACCTGGAAATCATGGAAACTAAAGGTGTCTTCAAGTCCTTCTATAATAGTTTTGTCATCTTCGATGATTAATATTTTTTTCATGTTATTTGCCTCCGGCGGGCAGGGGGCGCTTTTTGAAAATACTGCCCCCTGCACCTCCGCAAAAACTTTTTATTATTGTCCTTCGACAGCGGCAGGTAAATCCTGAAAACAGTCCCTGCGCCTACTTCGCTCTCTACCTCTATCTCGCCGCCGTGGGCCTCGATCGCATGAGCCACTAAAAAAAGCCCTAAACCGCTGCCTTCCAAAGCTTTCACCCGGTCGCCGGGAGCGCGGTAAAAGCGGCTGAATATTTTGCCCAACTCCTTTTGCTCTATACCCATGCCCCTGTCCTCCACGTAGAGAACAACCCGGTCCCCGTCCCGGTAAAGCCGGATGCCGATATGTTTCTCCCCGGGGGAATACTTGACCGCATTCTGGATCAAGTTCACTAAGATTAATTTTATCGCTTCCGGGTCGAAAAAAAATGGCGGGATATCTTCGTCGATCTCGACGTGCCGGGAGAATTCCAGGCTCTTTGTTTGTTTCTTAAAGCTTTCGATAACCGGGGCGATCACTTCTTGTATGGCCAGTTTTTTGCGCTCGTACTCCTTTTTTCCGCCTTCTATTTTTGAAAAATCGAGCATGTTCTCGATCATCCCGGTCATGCGGTCTGTCTCTGCCGTGATGGTGCGGAAGTATTCCTTCTTTTTGGTTTCGTCTTTTATCCAGCCCAACTCTAATTTTTCCGCCAACATGCGAATCCGGGTCAGGGGGGTCTTTAAAGTATGGGACGCGGAGTCCACGAAAGCAGCTTTTGCCTGTACCAGTTCTACTTCTTTAGAAATGTATTTATAGAAAAAAAAGATACCGAAAATAAGCGCCGAAATTAAAGCGAAAATTAAACCGTAATTCAACCATATCTCTTTTTGGACGATTTTTTTGAGATAACCCGCCCGGCGGGAAGACAAAACCAGGATTTTGCCGGGCAGGTAATTCCTGAAAGAGGTGGAAAACATCCAACGCCGCGGGGCGATATCTTTTGCCGTGCTCCGGTTATTTAGGATAGATAAGCGCAGGTCGGCGCTGCCCAACCCTTTGGCCGCGGCAGCCGGGAAAATAGAATTTTCGATGAAATCCGGGGAGATCAAAAAACCGAAAAACAGGGCGTTCCGGTTCCGGCTGCCGGTTATTATTTTGATGAAGGCAATGTCCGCGTTTCCTATTCGTCTTAACTGGAGATCGTGGCTGTTTGAGTCTCTCCACTCCTCAAGCCCTTTAATCCGGCGGTAAAAACGGCTTTTTTCGTTATTGCTCAAGTAGAACTCGCGGATTTTGTTGAACCTAATTTCGTCGCCGGCGTTCTTTTTTGTCCCGGCGCCGGTCTCTTCTGTGGGCAATCCCGCGTCGAAAAAACTCCAATTTAAGGAGATGTCGATATCCGATAGACCGCCGAGACGGTCCAGTACTTTTTCCCGGTAAGGTTTTTGGCTTTCCCGGTCTGTCTCTTTGATGTGGCGGTTCAAATACTCTAAAGCTTCATCCTTGAAAAAGCTGAACCTATTTTTTCCGCCGGAAACTTCGTACTGCAAAATTTCGTCGTAGAGCAGCAGGAAGCTGTTCAGGGTTTCTTCTTTCGCCCCCATGGACTTATAGGCCAGGGCGGTTTGATACAGGGCCTGGAAGTAGAGGGAAAAGTCTTTTTTTAATTGCCCCGGGAAATTTCTCAGCAAGTCTTTTAAATAGTCTATGGCCTGGGGGAATTTATTCAGTTTGTAATAGCAGCGGGCGATGGAGTTGTAAATATAGGGAATCGTGTTTTTAGCGGGATTTTTTTTTAGGGTCTGCAAATAAAATTTGACAGCGGAATAGAATTTTCTTTCCCGCAGTTCGGCGTCTTCCCCCTGCCTGAAAATTTTGCCCGCCGCGCCTTTATAGAGGTTTACTTGCGAAATTTTAAAAAGGGTAGGCCCGACTTTTTTGGGAATAGGAAAAATGAATTGTCCACCCGGTGCGATGATGAAAGGGTATTTTACGATAGGGTTTTGCAATAGGATTTCTTTTAGGGCCTTTTGCACAGCGCCCGGTTGGATAAATTCGATTTCTTTTCTCGATGCAGCAGCAAAGGCTTTCCTGGTTAGGGTTTCGGTTTCGGATTCGATCTCTTTTCTCACCCCGGCGGTGAGATTGCGATATTTTTCTTCGACTCTTAGCTGCCGGGCTTTTTTTTGCCGGGAGACAGCGGCTGTGCTAACCGCGCTGATAATTATTCCCGGCAGCACCACAGCGGCCAGCAGCAGGCGCAGCAGACGGTTTCTTTGTTTAATCGACGTGATTTTAATCATAGTTCATTATAATTATATAGAAAGATTAACTTTTTTACCAGACCCGGCAAAGTAACTATTCAGTTTTGGAAAAAATTTAAAACAGACTTGCCTCCGGCGGCCCTGC
>JAGLSW010001063.1 GCA_023135565.1 Candidatus Aminicenantota bacterium
GCCCCCAACAACGATTCAATGGGGGTGGCCTCCCCGGCAGGGGCCGCCGGAGGCAAGAATGCTTTTGTAAAAATTAGCCTATCCTCTTTTTTGATCGTTTATAATGAAAACGGTTTCTTAAAGTCCTGACAAAAGCCCGGTCCGCCGGTTTAGAAACCATCTCTAAAGGAGAATAACCCCTCCGCTAGGCTAAGTAAAAAGTAATAAACAGCGCGGCAAGAGTAATAAGGATATTGGGCCAGGCATTTAATTCCCACTGCCCGGCCCAGGTCAACTGCAGCCGGTCCGAGAAAGGCAGCAAATAAGATAAGGGCCATTGGAAACCATCCGGCCCGCGCGCGCCGACTAAGTCGCCGAGCAAATGGAGATGAAAACTCAAAAACGCAAGCCCGGCAGTCTTCCAACGCTGCTTCGTTAGACAAAAACAAAGCAGGCTAAAAAAAAAGGCAAAACCCAAATTATGAGAGATGACATGGTGATATTTGCTGTACCACAGCAGCGGTTTTTCCCAGTTTTTAGTGAGAATTTCGACGGCAAATCCAAAGCCGTCGATGTCGGGGATAATTCCCGCCGTAGTGACCAGGATGCGCTCTTTACGGTCTAATTCCGCGCTGTTGGCAACCAACCAGCCGATCAATAAATGTGTGACAGGATTCATTTTTTTCCTGTGTGTAGTTTACTTCCGTCTATGGCTGTGGGAATCATCGCTGCGATAAAATGCCTCAAGTTTTATTTTGTGTTCTTTTGTACTTATTCATACTTAGAAAAGCCCCAGCCCCGGCAAATTAGATAGTTACCGGGGCTAAAAGCTGTCCTCACTAATTCCAGGAAGCGGCGATGCTGTAAGCCACTCCGTCCAACACACTGAGATCGCCGGAATATTCATAACCCCAGTTGAATTTTTCCGTGTTGACTGTAGTGGTACATTCTACACCGATATACCAGGTGCCTTCCGCCGGGGCGGGAATAGTAACCACTTTGTAAGACCCGGAGCCGGTAGATTTGTGTTCCGCCACACTCTTAAACGCATAGTTCCCGGAATTGGCGTAAAGGTTCATGTCATACCCGCTGTCGCCATCTAAGATGATTTGCAGGTCACTGGCTCCTGAAGGTATCTCCACCTGGAAATGATGGTACTGTTTGTCGCCGATTTTGGTGTAAGTGGGATCATTATCGCCCGTGGATTTGTTCATGAGACGGGCCTGCCCATTGCTGAGCGTGTCCTTTACGGTGACGCTGCCCTGGCCGTCCAGGGCGTATTGTATCATGGCGGCCATTAATTGCAGCCGTTCGCCCCCGGTGATGCTTTCGGGATGGGAACCGATAACCACCAGCCTGCCGGATTCGCTGTCCTCTTTATAAGCCCAGCAGCTCGGATCATTGTGCATGGCCAGGGGTGAATAATCATATCGCAGCAAAATTTCGGTGCCGGCGGGGTAATCCACGTCTGTACGGGCATAACAGCCGCCATTGTGATACACATCGGCGATATAGGTGCCGAAATCGTAATAATTGAGCAGCGGCGAACCGGATGCTACAAAATGACCGGTTTCGGTATCGAAAAGGCCGGTGCCTTTGGTGCGTCCGGGCCAAATGTGGTAGTATGCGTCGTTTGTCCCGGTGGTTAAATAGTGTACGGAGGTGATAAACGCCCCGGCGCAGGACCCGGTAAAGCTGCCGCCATTGTAATAAAAATCCCTTACCCTATTCCGTCCGTCTTCGCCGAGAGAGGTGCCGTGGCTGCTGGATTGCCCGCCATTGGTGTATATGGCCCGGTAACGGGGTTCACCGTCGGGATAAAGCAGCCTGCCGTTGCTGTCGTCATTGTTGGTTATCATTACAAAAGATTGAGTGTCTTCTTCGCTGGTGGCTAAGTGCTCCATGGAAATCGACAGGTAGTCGGCTGCCGGTAAAACGACCCTGCCGGTAAGAGAAACGCCGCCGTCCATGAATAGTACTTTGTAGTAGCCTTCCGAATGGGGAGAACCCGTGCCGTCGGTGTTGAGCTTGCCGGGCGAGTAAATCGCGCCGCTGAATAAAAAACTATGTTTGGCCCACAAACCGGTGCCGTCAGGCAGCCGGCCTACGGATTGATTGACGCTGGTGCCGTAATAAGCAGCGCCGTCCGCGGTGTAGGGGTCGGCGAACTTTTCCCCTATTCCTGTTATAGGAGATGCGGTGCCCCAGTACACTTCGGCTACGGATTGGTCTAACTCGTCCCTGAGCACTACATTTTCCGCGCTGCTCAGCAGGTTGGTGCTGCCCCCGGCTTCGAAACCGCGGTCAACCGCCTGCTGGGCGGCAAATATCTGCAAAGAGGGCGGGAACTGACTGCCGAAACCGGCGCTGGGATCGACGCCGCCGAAAACCACGCAGATTTCGCCGGGCTGCAGGGTGGTGCCGGTAGGGAAGGTAAAAATAGGAGCATCGCTTGAATTGTTTAAAGTCCAGCCGCCGATGTTTTTGGCTGTGCCGCTGAGGTTCAACAGTTCTATGAACTCGTCGGAATGGAACTCTATAGTGCCGTCGCCGTTGGCGTCGCCTGCGCCGTAGGGGTCGAATAATACCTCGTTGATTACCACAGAGGTGAATTTAACCGTATAATCTTCGACTTCGCCGGTAAAACCGGTGTCGCAGGGAGAGGAGGCAGCGGCCTGTTTTACTGCTACTCTTAAGCGGGTGGTGGTCACCTGGACGTCTGCGGGGATAGGTATCGTTCTCGATGTATAACTGGTTAAGGGCCCGCGGCTGAAAAGTTCTTCTCCGACGTCGTTAAAATCGCCGTCGCCATTGTAGTCGATCCATAAAGTAAAATAACAAGAGGCGCTGTCTGCTTTATGCACTTTGAAATAGGTGTCCGAACCCGGGGCAATATAAATGGTCCTGCCGGTATAGTCGGAATAGGTGGTGGCGCCGGAGGTGAACTCCTCTTCTCCTACGGTAAAACTATCTATGTAACTGGACGAACCGGAAGCGTGCGACAGGCAGTAATCGCTGTCATAAAATTCGCCGGAGTTCGCTGCGCCTGGGGAATAATACAGGCTGGCGGACAGGGTGGTATGCCTGGCCCACAAACCGGTACCGTCCGGCTCTCTACTGACCGATTGGTTGATAGAGGTGCCGGAATAGCTTTCGCCGTCGATGGTGTTGGGCGAGGCAAACTTCACGCCCACGGCGGTTTTGGCCGTGGCAGTACCCCAATACACTTCGGCAATGGCCTGGTCCGAAGCGTTTTTCAAAATAACGTTTTCATTACTGCCGTAGAGGTTGGTGCGTCCGCCGCCTTCGAAGCCGTTTTCTATGCCCTGCTGGGCAGCGAAAATCTGCAAGTCAGCGGGAAAATAGCTGCCGAAGCCGGTGCTGGGATCGACCCCGCCGAAAACCACGCAGATTTCGTTCGGCGCCAGGGTAACCCCGGTAGGGAAAGTAAAGATGACTACGTTCTGGGAACTTAAAAATTTCCAACCGCCGATATCGACGCTGCTGCTGCCGGTGTTCATTAGTTCTATGAACTCGTCGGAGTGGAAATCTGTAGTACCGTCGCCATTGGCGTCGCCGTCGCCTGCGCCGTAGGGATCGAATAGTACTTCGTTGATTACTACCGATGCCTGGGCGTTTGCGACGAATAGCAAGATACTAAAAATCAATACAAAAATTACACTTTTCATTGTGCCTCCTTATGTGCCATTACATGGCGGTAATGAACAACATGTTTTATTTATTTCAAGTTCTCACCGTTAGGTGGTTTTTCTCAAGCTTAGTTTAATAATACTTCGCGAAAGTTTGTAAAATTTTTTTTTGGTCAACCTGGTCGAAGATGTAGCTCCCAGGCCCCTCATAGGGTGCGGACGCCGTCCGCTATTGAAAAAACATTTTAGAATAATACCCCAAAATGTTTGAAAAAATCAAGTACCCAACATTAAATAGACATATTTCAAGATCATTCAAGATAAAGTGTTATATAATATAATGCAATAATTTTACCAAAATGTCAACTATTCAAAATTTTTCTTGCCTCCGGCGGGGGTGCGGCGCACACAGCCTCTTAGCTCCGCAGGCCCTGCCG
>JAGLSW010001064.1 GCA_023135565.1 Candidatus Aminicenantota bacterium
GTCAATTTAGGTGAGCGCTATAGGGTAATCCCTATCCTCCAGGTTAAAAAAAAAGGCCGGTGTGTTGTTTTTCTCCAGTTCACTTTTTATTTGTTTCAGCAAAGTTGTTTTGCCGCTCTGCCGGGGGCCGGTAATAATTATGGTTCTTTGATCCCTGGGAATTCGTTCCAATATCCCGGGAAAAAGAAATCTTTTTTTCATTTCGATTTTACCTCTCAAGTAATGATAGTCTAACTATTTTTATTTGTCAAGTAAAAATAGTCTAACTATTTTTATTTGCAAAATAAAAAAAGTAAACCACAAGCTTCTTCCCGCATAAGACTCCACCACGAATCCGGGAATCCGGGGGTCAAGTCTTGTTTTGCAACATTTTTGAGAAACGCTTATAGAGACTTGACATTCGGTAAGGCGCGGCACCGTGACCCGGATTAAAAGTGGCGCATTCCCTTTACTGCGACGTGCCGGTAGGGTTGTCCGCGGCAAAAAAAGCGAGGAGGTAATCATGAGTTTTTTCAACGGCGGGTGAATTATTTTAGCCTGTCCCCTAAAATTTACCTAAAATCTATAACGGAGCTTCTCTATTTATTAGCGGGACTGCACGAAAGGGCAATATTAAAACTCAACTTACGTAGGGCTTTGGGCATTCTTTTGTGCAGCCGCTTATCCATCGCTACCGTAAGACGGCCCAAAGGAGCAAACACAGCCTGGGGCCTCAAAATCACCTGGGCAAAAGGTGGAGACAGGAAACCTAAATATCGCACTTCGATGCCGGTGAACCCACCGCGGCTGAAAAGATCCCGCAGCTCTTTTTCAGAAAAGAATACCTGGTCGCGTGAGTAGGACTTATCCACCAAACCCCGGATAAAACGCATGGCCTGGATCAAAGGGTTGCCTCTTTGGGGTTCTAAGGCCAGGATAAAGCCATCCCCGGTAAGCATGCGTTTTAGTCGCCGCAGCACCTGGGCCAACTCCGTCATGTGGTGCAGCGCGCCGCTGAGGAGAATCACGTCCGCCGAATGGTCGGGGATTTCATCAGCCACGTCTTTTATATTTTTGGCGACAAAGTGTGCTTTATCGTTATCCCGGTTAAACGCCCGTGCTGCTTCGATCATTTTTCCCGATTGATCGATGCCGGTATATTCTCGGTAGAGTCCCCGCAGGTAGCGGGCGGAAGCTCCCACGCCGCAGCCCACTTCCACTATAACGCCTAAGTCGTTCCGTTCTTTTAGGAGCGGTTCTACAGCGGCCAGCAGGAGGGCCTTACGGGGAATAGAAGTTGACGGCAGGATATCTTTTTTGGCATAAGAAAAGAATATATCATCAAAAAGTTCCCGGTCTCTCTTTTCTTGTTCTTGCATAGTATTTTATATCATATCTCTGTATGTTTTCCAAACCGGAGGTGTGGTGCAAACGAACACCCCCCGTCGCTTCGCGGCACCCCGTACACACGGGGAGTCGCGGACCCACCACGTGGGCAGGGCAGCGCTTTTGATTTTAAATTAACAA
>JAGLSW010001065.1 GCA_023135565.1 Candidatus Aminicenantota bacterium
AGTATTCGATGGCCTTTTCATATTTGCCCAGCAAATCCCATGCCCCGCCCAGGTTGTTCCAGTAAGTAGCCACTTTGGGATGATCTTTGCCATATGTTTTCATATCGCTGGCCATGGCTTTCTCATAGTATTCGATGGCCTTTTCATATTTTCCCAGCTTAGCCCATGCGAAGCCCAGGTTGTTCCAGTCTCTCGCTACATCAGGATGTTCTTTGCCATATGTTTTCAGATCGCTTTGAAGGGCTTTCTCAAAGTATTCGATGGCCTTTTCATATTTTCCCAGCTTAGCCCATGCGCGGCCCAGGTTGTTCCATCTTGTAGCCACATGCGGATGTTCTTTGCCATATGTTTTCATATCGCTGGCCAGGGCTTTCTCAAAGCAATCTTTCGCCTTTTGGTATTCAGCAAGGGTTAAATAAGCCAGACCGATCTCATTTTGATACAATGTGTTTCCAGGGTCGAGTCGCCCGGCTTCTAAGAAATGGGCTAAAGCTCCCTCAAAGTCAAGTTCAAGGAAAGCGATTTCACCCAGGTTGTAGGAAGTAAGGGCAGATTTTTTGCTTTCTTTTTCTTTAATCTCTAAAAAAAGTTTTTTAGCTTTAGAATAATCCCCTTCTCTAAAAGCCTTTAAAGCTTCATCCCTAGCCTTCTTATCCCCTGTTTTCAGGTTCTTTAAGGTTTCTTCCATGGAAGCAAGCTTTTTTTCATATTCATCTTTTAGTCTTTGCACTGCTGCCGGATCCTCAATCTTTAATGCAAGGATTTGTTCTACATCGCCTAACCTCTGTTTAAGGTCTATGTTTTCCTTTTGTGATGATTGATGAGACCATAAAGCAAAAATTAGAGCGATAATACTGGCAAGGCCACCAATTAGACCGATATAAAAAAAAGGTTTTCTGGGTTTCTGCCACCAGTCCAGTCCCAGGGCGTTTTTAATCTCTTTTTCCGGGCATTTCAAGATCGCCTCTATCAATTCCTCTTCCCTGGTTAACGCTTCTCGACCGGGAGTTTTTATCAAACTCACCCGCACATTTAATTTTTTGGCTATTGCTTCAAGTTCCGGCAAATCCATCTTGTTTAATTTTTTCCTATAATCCATCACACATTATAGACGAAATATCAAAAATTTTCAAGCGGTTGTTTTCTAAAAAAGATCGTGGTATCATGGGGTTGAATGGGGGCGGTTTTCGGGGGTGTGAAGGGAAAAGCCGGAAAAAGTGTTTACGTCGGGATAAGTGGGATACTGTTGATTATGTAAACCAAACCCAAATTACACATCCTCTCTATAAGCAGCTTTTCAGAACCGGCACACTACCCGCCCCTTTTTCTACCCCAAAAATCAGCGATTTTTCCCACATATAGTGCTTTTACCCCTTTTTCACTCCCCCCAAAATACCCCCGCCGCGGGGCGTAGTGTGTGGGCGAAAAAAACCGGCGGCGCGTGTGATCGGACCCGGCGCAGCACCCAGACGGTTGATTTTTTTTCGATTTAAGAATAAAATAACCTCTGTTGGTAAGCATTTCAAGTTAAGGAGTATGTAAACGATGAACAAAACAGAGCTTATATCAAAGTTAGCCGGAAAAACCGGCTTGAGCAAGGCTGATGCCGGGAAAACGGTCAACGCGATTTTTGACGCAGCGCCCGGTGAAGGAATCATAGCGGTTGAACTGGATGCCGGAAGAAAAATAACCCTTCCCGGATTCGGCACTTTTAAAACCGTAAAAAGAAAAGAAAGACAGGGTATCAACCCGAAAACAAAAGAAGCCATAACCATACCGGAAAAAAGCTATCCTGTTTTTAAAGCGGGTAAAACCCTTAGAGAACGGGTAAGCAAATAAATCTCTTTTTTTTCCCCGGTTCATCTGTGGTAAACACCCCGGCCCCCTGGCAACTGCGACTGCCAGGGAGCGGGAGGGCTTTGGAAATTTTATATAGGTTAGAATTGCTCCTATTACCCCACAAAATCAATCTACATTCATTACGTGTAGTTCCCACTGCTCTTCATCCAGGTCCTCTACCAGATAGTAGTATCTACCGTTTTGAAAATCATAGGTTGAAGCAGGATTCAAACGCAGTTGCAACCTATCGGTCCCGGGAAGAAATAACTTTTTAATCAATTTGCCGGAAAAATCAATGAAAAGAAATTCGCTTAAGTCCCCTTTCTGCCTGTATGTCTGGATATAAAGCCGGTCGCCTATTACCCGGCATTCCCTGAACACCGGCAGCACGTCCGGGGTATAGAACCTTTTCATTAATTCAGGTGGGAGGTGTTTGTACACCGGGTGGGTTTTTATGGCGTAATTCACTTTTTCCCTGAAAGCATCGGTTGTAATTATTGGTTCGTATGGAAACTTTATGTCCGGCAGCGGGTTTCCCTGCGGGTCGAAAACCTTGATCGTGTCTTTCTGCTGGTCGAATAGAAAAATCCGCTCCCCGGTGCAGCGGGCAAACGTGCACAGCAAAGGTATGGGGGACTTCTTCTTTTTATAACTGGTGGGAAGATCGGTTTCGTATATCTTTTTGATCTCTTTCATACCGGGATCGAGAATCCAGGTACAGGCGTGTAAGGTCCTATCGATCCACTTTGTTTTTGTGGCAGCGTAGTTTTTGCCTATAGGGTTGGCTTCAACCAACCAGAAGGGGGCAAATTTTACCTCTTTTATCATTTTGCCCGATTTGTCGTAGATAATGGCTTTATAAACTGAATTGAGGATAACTTTTTTCTCATGTACAGTCATGGTAAAAGGGGCATCCGGCAGCGTTAGAAGTTCCCCCGGTCCCTCTCCCCTCTTGCCTAATTTACGCAGCAAAGTATAATCTTTCATTGAATATACCTTGATCTGCTCATTATCCATGATGTAAAGTTCGCTGCTGGAAATGTCCATCATGTTGGCGTTGTTGACTTCCGGCAGTACTGCCAGTTTTTCTCCCAAAAGGCTGCTGCTTACCAAAATCAGGGCGATTAAAAAGGCGGCTGTGTGTTTTGTCATTGTAAACTCCTGCGTTGATTTGACGGTGATATTAAATTATAATGTGTATTTGAAAAAATTTCAACCTGTGATACAATTATTTTTCAGGAGCAAAACATGAAAAAAAAATTGAAAACAAAATTATCGTTGAATAAACAAACGATAACAAGGTTGAACGAAAACGAAGCGGCAAAAATCAAAGGTGGAACATCTATTCCCCGGATTGCATGTACATTTGATACGTTCTCTTTTTCTATCATAATGTACTGTTGTATTCCAACGTTAGAAAAGGCGGAGGGCCAGGGTTAGACCATACCGCCCCCGGTCGCCGGGGAGATCACCGGGAAGTAAAACCTGACTTCCAACTATGGATCGATGCGGGTCTTTTGCCGGAGATCCGGCGCGGCGTTCTGATCGGGATCATCCCCGGCCACCGGCAGCCGATCAAATGTGCCGATTTTTATCCTGGGACTCGACCGGGGGTCCATCGATCAGGTTTTGGTTTACATAACACCCCCAATGGTGGGCGCATAACGTCCAGCCATTATGTAAACCAAAATGTCCGGGGACTATTTTATTTTACTCCTGGCAAACTCCAGGTTCTCCCTAACTTCTTTTGTTTTAGGATGTTCATTTCCTACTGTCGCGAAAAAAATATTTAAAGCTCTCTCTAAATCCTCAATGGCTTTATCATATTTCTCAAGAACAATATACACTTTTCCCAGGTTTTTCAAGTTATTAGCTACATCATGATGTTCTTTGCCATAATATTTAATATTGATTTGAATGGATTTTTTTAAGTATTCGATGGCCTTGTCATATTTGCCCAGCCCATACCATGCTAAGCCCAGGTTGTTCCAGTAAATAGCCACTCGCTTTTGGTCTTTCTTGATATCGCTGGCAAGGGCTTTCCCATAGAATTCGATGGCTTTGTCATATTTGCCCAGCTTTCTCCATGCTTCGCCCAGATTGTTCCAGTCTGTAGCTACATCAGGATGTTCTTTGCCATATGTTTTTAGATCGCTTTCCAGGGCTTTCTCATAGTATTTGATTGCCTTCTCATATTTTCCCAGCGAATCCCATGTCACGCCCAGGTTGTTCCATCTTGTAGCCACGTTCGGATGTTCTTTGCCATATGTTTTTAGATCGCTTTTCAGGGCTTTCTCTAAATATTTGATGGCCTTGTCATATTTGCCCAGCTTTCTCCATGCTTCGCCCAGGTTGTTCCAATATATAGCAACTTGTGGATGTTCTTTGCCATATGTTTTTAGATCGCTATTCAGGGCTTTCTCATAGAATCGGATGGCTTTCTCATATTTGCCCAACGAATGCCATGCTAAGCCCAGGTTGTTCCAG
>JAGLSW010001066.1 GCA_023135565.1 Candidatus Aminicenantota bacterium
CGGCGATTAACGACTTTGTCAGGAACCATTTAAAAGAGAAAGGTGAGTTAGGCAAAGGAGCCAATTTCGTCGTAACCGATATAGTTGGGAAGAAGCATGTGCGCGAGTTTGCGCCCGGAGATAAAGTAATTTTTCTGAAAAAGGGAGTATTCGATAATCATTTCATCAGCAAAGATGATGTAGGTCATATAAAAGAAATATCAGGCAAGAATATAACTTTCTCTATCCAGGGAAAGGACGTTGTCATTTCCATGGACAGGTACGATCACATCGACCATGCGCACTGCCGTACCACCTACCGGGTGCAGGGAGCCGATTACTCTAATGTTTTTGCCAATATCGACACCCGGCAGAGCATGATTAACAGCAGGAACGATTTTTTGGTTAAGATATCGAGAGCAATAAATAAATTGGAACTTTTTACGGATGACCGGTATAAACTTTACGAAGCGATTAGTAGGGAGCAGTTTAAAGTTTGTATTAATGATTTTAAAGACGAGTTTTATCGAAAAGCCGAACAGCAGGTTATTTCCCGAATGTTGGCAGGTATGGCAAACCGGGATTTTGAAAACGACCCACTGCCGAAAAAAGTTATTGAAGATTTGCATCGTGCTGATGCCAATTATATTAAGTACCTGCAACTTAAAGGAGTGGCAGGGGATGAACTCTCGAAAGCCGATTCATTATTTAAGAGCAGGTTTTCTTCTATGAAAGCGCAGCGGGAAGCGGAGGCAGGCGTCTCGAATTACATAGATATTGAGAAAAAAGCCGCCGCCTACGAATCTAAAAGCAAGAGATATTACAGGCGGGCAATGGTGAAATACACGGCGATATTATCCAGGCAGGAGGTCTTGTTAGAAGGGGAAAAAATTGACCGAGCGCAATTGCAGGAAAGGTTCGAGCGGACATATGTTCCTGGAGGGAGTTTGGCGACCCTGGGTGATTTCGCAGCCGGCAAAGGCGTTAATCCTGAAGAGGCAATAGAAAATTGTTTTTCGGATTTAGAAATGCCGCATAATTCTCCCGGCCCGGAAGTTGGCGAAGCCGGTCAAGAGCAGGATGCTCCCGGATTGGACGGTTCCGTAGAGGATGGCGGTATTGTTCCCGGAGGTGACGGCGGTGAAGGCAAGGACGGGGGCGGAAGTGGGCCGGGAATATCTTTTGGAACGTAATTTGCCTCCGGCGGGCAGCGTGTGAGCGCCTTTGATTTTAAATAAACAAAAGTTTTTGCGGGGGTCC
>JAGLSW010001067.1 GCA_023135565.1 Candidatus Aminicenantota bacterium
TTTTAGATTTTTCCGGAACTGAACACTTACAAATTCAGAGCTTCCAAACATGACGCTGTTGTTGTATAATAAATGATGCCACGAATGATATTTGTTTTTTTAGATGGAGTGGGCATAGGAAAACCCGACGCCCAAAACCCCTTTTATGCGGCTAAAACCGCTTTCCTGCCGTTTTATGAGGGCGCTTCCCTGCCCGACGGCACACCCGTCAAAGCCATCGACGCCACGCTAAATACCGCCGGGATACCCCAAAGCGCCAGCGGCCAAACCTCCCTTTTTAGCGGTCAAAATATTCCCGCCCTTATAGGAGGACACAAAGGCAGTTACCCGAACAAAATAATGAGGAAAATTTTAAAAGAACACAACCTCTTCAAAATTTTAGCCGGGGATGGAATTAAAGGTAGGTATATCAATGCCTATCCCCGCCACGCGGAGCTCTTTGCAGCCCCCAACGTGGAATTAGATGACGAAGGAGTACTCCATTTTTCAGAGAAATTCCCCGAATTGTTTAAAAGGCGGATCTCGGTTACTACCTGTATGCTGATCGCCAACCGCACGATTCCTTTCGATATACCGGATATAGAAGCAGGCCGGTCGCTTTTCCAGGAGTTTTCAAATAAATACCTGAACGATAGGGGCGCGCAATTGCCGGAATTCAGCCCCGAAAAAGCAGGCGAGATCATATATAATGTGTCGCGGGAATACGATTTTATATTGTATGAATATTTCCAGACTGACGTATATGCCCACCGCCGCACTTTTGCGGAGACCTGCGAGTTAATAACGAACCTGGACCAGCTTTTCGGGAAGCTTCTCTCTCTTTTAGATAAGGAACAGGACACCCTGTTGATGACAAGCGATCACGGCAATCTTGAAGATTCTTCTACCCGCGCCCATACCCGGAACCCTGTTCCGCTGCTGGTTTGGGGCAAAGGGGCCGGGCTGCTGCGAGAAAGGATAAATAGTATCGCGGATGTGTCCCCGGCGATAGTGGGTTTCTTTTCTCAGGATTACTAAGAGCTATTTTACCACGAAGGACACGA
>JAGLSW010001068.1 GCA_023135565.1 Candidatus Aminicenantota bacterium
CCGGCAGGGGCCGCCGGAGGCTAAGCGGGGTCTACCGGCCTGTCCCCTTTTTTCGCCGGGTGTTTGGAATTGTTTTTTTATATCTTTTGAAAATAATTTGTAGGCCACCCAACTGTGCAGCCCGACAATAGCCACAGCCATTATTTTTACGAGAAAAGCGACGCTTTTATTCATAGATTCAATCACCGGGCGCAGGCTATCTTCAGCGGGAACCGGCAAAAGATAATGTTCCGGGAAGAACACTTCTACCACACTCAAAACCATGGTCAGGATAAAAAAAACAGCCACATAAACCCGGGCCCAGTGGCGGCGTTTTAATAAAGCAAAAGAAGCGCTCAGGGTGACAGCGGAAATAATAAGATAGCAAAAAGAAATTTTATGGTAATGATTTTTGAGAATAGCGACGATGGAAGGCGGGAAAAGCTGCAAAATCCCGATGTATTCATCTAATGGCGCCAGTAGTTCGAGCGGTGGTTTGAAGAAGAACAGGATGGACAACACGAGAGAAACCAGGGTCAAATAGCCGCAGAAAGCCATCATGATGTAGGCCAGGATGGTAATGAATTTCGAATCTTTTTGTTGTTTCATGGATGTGAAAATTTTATTACCAATATGTATTTATCTCATACTGCCGAATGAATGAATCGGCGGAAATAATCGTTAGTCCTTCAATCTTAGCTTGTGCGATCAGCATCCTATCAAATGGGTCTTTGTGGATTTCCGGCAGTGAATATATTTCAAATGAGTGGTCGATCGAAATATTCAAAATATTAATAGCGTTTAGAGATATTTGGTCAACAATAAATTCTTTCGAATTTTCGGGTAACCCTATTTTGCGTATCTTCGTTTTTATCATGATTTCCCATATACCGGCAGTACTTAAAAACAAATCGTTGGCCGGATCTGAGATAACTTTTCTTGCTTCCCGGGAGAGTTTAGGATTATCGGTTATCCACCATAAAAAGACATGGGTGTCTAAAAGGTATGTCATTGGTAAAACTGTTCTATTATTTTCTTATTTAAAGGCGCTTCAACATCGTCAGCCAGGAATATTTTCCCTTTAGCAGTGCCGGGTTTTCTTCTTTTTAGCTTCCCGGTCTTACTATCTATCAAGATTATAACTTTAACGTTTTGGGATTCGAGATCCGGGCACTTTTCCGGTATCAGGATAGTTTTCCCGTTTACTACGGTTTCAAACTCGACTGCTTGCATCTAAAAACCTCCGTTTTGTTAATATCTCAACATTAATAGTATAATTCAATTTTTACCGGATGTCAACAGGAGATTTTGTAACGGGCGTGAGACATCTTTATGCCATTACATGGACGGGCTGTTTTTGCCGCCGCTTTCTCCCCGGACGGGGAATATATTCTCGTTAGTTCGGTGGAATCCTCAGGAGGTTTTTATATCCTCCGTTTTGGAAAAAATCTAAAACAGGTTTGCCTCCGGCGGCCCTGCCGGGGGCCAAACTTTTGAAAAAGTTT
>JAGLSW010001069.1 GCA_023135565.1 Candidatus Aminicenantota bacterium
AAAAGTTTTTTGGGGGGTCAAGGGGGGCAATTTTTCAAAAAAGCCCCCCTTGTCGCCGAAGGCAAAAAGTAATTTCATGGTAGGCTAAATTTTCTCCTCAAAGGCTGTCAACGATGAGTGTTTATCCAACGCTTCGCCCAGAAGGGATACCGGGCTAAACTGGTAATATACCGGCAAAAATTCGATATATACCGGCTCAACTTCATGATGTACCGGTTTAAGATGGCTGCCTACCGGCTTAACTTTGTGATATACGGCCTAAAGATCATGATATACGGGTTTAACTTTATGATACACCATATAAAGTTTGTGACATACCGTCTTAACTTTGTACAATACCGCCAAAACTTTGTGATATACGGGTAAATTTCGTGATATACCATATAAGATTGACCTTTTCTGAAAAAAACACATCCCTTACGGTTGCTAAGCCAGCCTTTACGCAACAAAAACCATACATTACGCTTAAAAATAGGCCCTTTACCGGTGTAAATACGGCCCTTACTCGAAAAAAAACATTCATTACGTCTCGATTGCCCTCTTTACCAAAAAAAGACGGCCTTTACGTAGTGCAGGGGCAGGTTTAAGGCGTATAGAGCGAATTTTTCCGGTAAATGAGGTTTTTTTTTAGTGAAAGGGGCGGTTTATCACGTAATGGCTTAATTTTTTATGTAAATATGGATTTTTAAAGAATCATTGGCCTTTTTTTAAATGCCATCAAAAAATGATCTCCCAGGTATCTTGATTGGTAGGGACGCCATCCCCCTTTGCGGCAAGAGTGACGCTTTTGTGTTTTTTTTCAAAATTTCTCCTATCATTGTAACATTCGAACGCACCGACCCCACTTTTCCACTTTTATTTAGCGATTCCTTCTATAACCATCATAAGCCTGTCCCCGGTCTTTGCTATCGGTCTTTGCTATAGGACTTGTGTTATTCATCTTTTACCCTGCCGTAACACTGCTGTTGAGTAAGGAATTAACTTCCCGGAACTGCCGGGGCTGGGCATTGGCAAATGCTCCTGTATTGGGCAGCATGCTAATAATTTTTTTTAATGCCGGTTTTCCAAAATATAATTCACCTATTACCTGGGTGGTTCTTTTCGTACTTTTCTTATGCAGTCTTTTTTTGCTGCGCCGGACTTTTTTGAAATGGTCGGACGTGGAATTGGATTTCTTCAGCGCCGCAGAGCACCAGGAACCCTGAGAACAATCAAAAAGAAAAAGCGGCACAGTCTGTCAGTTGTTATAGAAAACATCCCCCCAGTTAAAAATAAATATTATCGAGTAATTCCCTATCCTAAGAAGAAGTGCATTTTTTCTTTATTTCTGAGCATATCGGTTCAAAATGCTTTATGTTTGTAGTAAATAAAACTGCATCACCGGGTGATTCTGCTGCTATTATTGCATCCCCACAATTCCAACAATTTTTCCGGTCAGCCATAATCCGTGGTTTTTTTAATGCGTTCTCGAGAATATTTTTGAGTTTTTCTTGTTCATCGTCCAAACAATCAAGTTGGCAAAGTTTCTTATAAATCTTTTTAAAGGACTTCCTGTTCCGGGTAAAAAACTCTACAATTTTACATTTTATATCCTCTTTTTTACATTTTTTAGTCCTGTTATCAAATTTCTCTCCTTTGCGTGTTGGGCCTATTTTGGCATTATAACAGCCTGTTTCATCGAGCACTTCGCTAACCTCTCTATTAAAACTTTCCCAGGCCACTTCTATAATATTCCTAAAATACCTGACCGCTTTCTCAAGGAGTTCTGATCCCAAAGGCCCATGTACTTCTTCGTTTTCGTGGTCAGCAAAAAATCCACAGAAACTTGCTATTATCCCATTGATTTTTCTTTTATGGTAATCAGATCGTAGTTTACTTATCCTGAACCAAACATCTTTAAAATTTTCAGATCCTATAAGGATATGATAAAGATAAACTAAATCCTGGATAAATCTTCTCTTGAATTCCATCTTTACATATGTGGAACTTGAAATTTCACTAAACCTGGAGATTACCTGATCGATCTTTTCTTTTTTATCAATATCAGAGGAACACCTATCAATTTGAATAGTCGTCTCTAAAAATAGTTTGCTATCCGCTTGCATCTTTTTTTTTTATTTCGACTGTATAATTCTCCCAATTCCTGGTAGGAGCAAAAAGGTCGATACCGCTGTCTAATAGTAATGTTCTACATTCTTTTAACTTTTCAGGTGTAATACAAACCTCTCGCATTTGCTCTAATACCGCCTTTATCGACTTAAACTGGTTCTCCCGGTAATCCTGGCAGCGGGAATTCTTGACTGCTACTTCCAGGAGAACCAGGAGATCGGTGAAATTACTGTCTGCATCTTCCCGTAATTCCCATAGAGATTTAATTTTTTCTTCGATAAGTGAAAAAGTATTCATCCTCTCGATCTCATCATCATATACTTCCAGGACTTCATCTAATAAATTAATCGCATCTTTCAGTAATTCAACGATTTTTTTTACCGCAGTTTCGCTTGCTTCAATCTCGCCTGCAGCGTCCGCTGCTTTATAATTAAAATCCGGTTCCTTTTGGGATTCTTCGTATATCGGTCTCAACAAATCATTGTATGGTATTTCGTCTGAAAAATTTTTCTGAACCCCACCTTGCGTACTTTCACCGGAGGGGATGCAGCCTATAGGGAATCCTTCATCCCTGTCATTCATCCCTGTAACCTGATGTGTTGCTCTCATAAAGGTACCTCCGAATTCTTCATTTCTGAATTAAGTCTACTAAATTGTTTTCCAGGAATTTCTTGTTTTTCTGGATGAAATCGCTGATATTAAAACTTGAAAGCTCTATCTCATTAATATTAGCAATATCTACATCAACCCGCAGTCCATATCGAGGGTTAAAGCGTTCATCGAGCTTGATATTTTTAGATAATTCAACCCTTTCTACCCCCACGAGTTCTATCCGGTAATGGAGATTTTCATTCTCGATATAAACGACAAAAGAAAATTTTTTAGAATTCTTACCGAATAAAGCAAGTTTTTCTTCTGCTATATCAACCAGAGGGCTGTCGTGGACAATCTTTTTCCCCTGGTCCTGATTCTCTAAAGGTAAAACATACTGATACCTGTTTCCAATTCTTTTAAATTTTTTTATCTTAAATTTTCCTGCGATGAGTGGAGCAATTAGTCTTGTTGATTCTTTGAATCGCTTTAAATTATCTACTTCATTCTGTGTAAAGCGGATATAACTAAAATTGAACTCAAGCTCTATGTTTTTGTTAAGATTCTTTAATTTAGCTAATTCTGTTGAAGTCCCATTCCACTTCCATCCAGGGAATTTTTTTTGGATATCAAAGATCGTTTCTCCACACTTATCCCAATAAAGGTGCCCTTCATCGTACTTTAATTCCAGGACAACTTTACTAAGATTCAAGTCACCAAATAACATCAAATTCTCCTTTTTTCGATCTAAGACCGTATTATATCATTAAATAAAGAATAATCAAATCTCTTACGCAAAAATATCTGTCCAAAACTTTTTCAAAATTCTTGCAAAAATGGATGATTTCGTATAAAATTCCCTAAATGGAAGAAATAAAAAAAACAAAAGAAATCGAAAAAGGAAAAAATATCTTGCTGATTGCAGTGATGTTTTTGGCAGCGGTGCTGCTCTGGAACACTCCCTTACTCTACCCGGTAAAACTCTTCGTGGTGGCGCTTCATGAACTGAGTCACGGCCTGATGGCTATTATCGTGGGCGGGAAAATAGCCAATATCCAGATCGACTACCGCATAGGCGGATACTGTGCCTATTACCTGCCGCTCAGCGCCGGTTTTTTCAGCAAATCCTTAGTGGCGGCTGCCGGTTATTTAGGCAGTATGCTCTGGGGCGCCTCGATCTTCATCCTGTCGTCGCGCTCCCAACGGGACCGCTGGATCACCTTAAGCATCGGCTTTATCATGCTGGTGCTGGCTTTTTTTGTTATCAAGACCGGCCAACTTTTCGGGATCGTATTTTGTTTTGCTTTTGCCGCTTTTCTTTTTGCCGCATATAAGTGGCTGCCTGCCGGTTTCCACGATGTGTTCCTGAAATTTTTGGGTTTGACCAGTTGTCTTTATGTGATCATAGACATCAAAGAAGACCTGATCGACCGCAGCGGTATCGGCAGCGATGCCGACCGTATCGCTGAGTTGGTGGGTGCTCCGTCTCTTTCCGTGCCTATCGGTGTGGCCTGGATCGTCCTGGCTGTAGTCGTCTTATTCTTTACTTTCAAATTCGCCTACCCTGCCGAGGACCCCACTCGCGTGGGGGGGCAATAACCCGCTTCGCGGGGGGACGGCGTCCCCAACCTATAAGCCGCTTCGCGGCAAGAAAAGCAGCGGGTGAGCGCCTTTGCTTCTCAAATAACAAAAGTTTTGTTCAAACTTTTTTAAAAGTTTGGCCGCCGGAGGCATTGTAATTTGGGTTTTGTAATTTATAATTTTAGTTTTTTGTGGTATTATAAGGTATGTTTTTTTTGATTGGCGGCATTCAACCGAAAACTGTAATCCTACAGGAACAGGCGCGATCTTGCCCGGCCTGCGATCACACAAATGTGCAAATAAAAAGAATCGATCATTACTTGAGCCTTTTTTTTATTCCTCTTTTCCGGGTGAAAAAAGGAACGCCCTTCGCGGCTTGCGGCCATTGTAACGTGGTACTCGATGACGACAGGACGGGAAGTTATCCCGGCGCCGCCGAAAAAACCAGGAAATGCAGCCGCTGCAGCAGGTTTATCAACGACGATGAGTTCCTTTACTGTCCCTACTGCGGGGGGCGGCTATAAATTGATTTATTTGCCTCCGGCGGCCCTGCCGGGGGCCAAACTTTGGAAGAAGTTTGAACAATACTCTTAATAAATTAGAAGCACCTCTGCGGCGAAGAAGCTTATCGCCTCCCCGTGCG
>JAGLSW010000107.1 GCA_023135565.1 Candidatus Aminicenantota bacterium
CAAAACTTTTAATTATTTAAAATCAAAAGCGCTCACCCGCTGCCCCTCATAGGTTCCCCGTGCCACGGGGCCTGTCGATTTCATGAATAGATTTTAAACGAAAAAAAACAGGATTTCAAGGGCAACAACCTGTGTTGAAAAATAAATTTTTTTATACTATACTATTTTCGTGAGAAAAAAAAATAAAAGGGTCTTTAATTGTTCTAATTCGTTTATTCCAGGGAATGAAAAGTCCTAAAAAAAAAATCAGGAGGATAAAATGAGTGAAAAAGAAAGCACTGCTGCCCCGGTGACGAACGGGGTAGTAGATTTGTCCCACTTCAATAAAACAGTGGATTTTAAAGCAGCGAAGCAGGACGGTATTCTCGGCGTCATACACAAAGCTACCCAGGGCACCGGTTTTATAGACCCGCTCTATCACAGCCGCAGGGAAGAAGCACTAAAAGCCGGGCTGCTGTGGGGCGCTTACCATTTCGGCAGCGGCGGCAACGGTGAGAACCAGGCAAAATTTTTCTTAGGCATCGTCAACCCGGCACCCACGGATTTGTTGATTTTAGACTTTGAGCAGGATTTCCAGGGCGACAGTATGACTGTGCCGGAAGCCGAGGCTTTCGTTTCCTATGTGCAAAAACAGACCAACCGCTGGCCCGGGCTTTATGGCGGCAGTTACCTTAAAAAGTTGTCCGCCGGGAAAAGTGAAATCCTGAGCAAATGTTGGTTGTGGCTGGCCGAATACGGCAGCCACCCTGTTTTACCGGCAGGCTGGGACGCCTGGACGCTGTGGCAGCACACAGACGGTAAAAATGGGCCGCAGCCCCATTCGGTTAAAGGCATCGGCGCCTGCGACCGGGATAAATTCAACGGCGACAGCGACGCTTTAAAGAAACACTGGCACCAGGGAAGTTAAACGGTAGTTAAACGTAAAAATTAGGCAAAATGCAGCCTTACCCCCTACCGCTTAAAAATTTTTGAAAGGTAACTCGTTTATGGAGAAGTGTTAAAGCCGCCCCTTATGGGCCACCTGCTAAGGGGCGAATAAACGCAAGATTTCACCTTTGCTGAGATTGCGCAGGGTTTTGCTTTCTGAAGTGATCAAATCTTCAACCAGGGCCTTTTTCTGTTCCTGGAGCGCCAGCATCTTCTCTTCGATAGAACCGGCCAACACCATCCGGTAAACCAGCACCTTCCTGGTCTGGCCGATGCGATGGGAACGGTCGATGGCCTGGGCCTCTACAGCCGGGTTCCACCAGGGATCGAAAATAATTACATAATCGGCGGCGGTCAGGTTAAGGGCGTACCCCCCGGCTTTTAAGCTCAATAAGAAAACCTTAGCCTGTTCGTTTTCCTGGAAACGCCTGATGGCCTTTTCCCTGTTCCCCACATCAACGGAGCCGTCGATATAAGAATATTCGATCTTTTCTTTATCGAGATGTTCCCGGAGAATTTTTAACACCCCCACAAATTGAGAAAAAATCAACACTTTGTGATCTTCAGACAAAATATCTTCCAGCAGTTCCGTGAAATGGTTGAATTTCGCTGAAGGGATGTGAGCATACTTTTTGTCCGCTAAACCGGGGAAAAGACAAATCTGCCTTAAACGCAGCATGGCTGTAAAGATTTGCAGCGTCGATTTCGACACATCTTGTTCGTCTACCTGTTCTTCCAACTCTGCCTGGAAGCGGGCCGCGGTTTCGGCGTAAAGCCGGGCCTGCTCTTCGTCCATGTCTAATTTCGTTTGGATCTCGATCTTTTCCGGCAGATCCTGCTCCACCTGCTCTTTTTTACGGCGCAAGATAAAAGGATAGATCATCTTCTTTAACAATTCGATTTTGTCTTTTTCTTTATCTCTTTCGATGGGCAGGGTAAATTGGTTTCTAAACCAGCGCCGGGTGCCTAAAAAACCGGGCAGCAGGAAATCGAAAAGAGACCATAATTCCAGGCTGTTATTCTCGATGGGGGTGCCGCTGAGAGCCAACCTGTGTTTGCCTTTGAGGATTTTGGCCGCTTTGGTGGCCAGGGAAGAGAAGTTCTTAATATTCTGGGATTCGTCCAATATTATGTACTCGAAATTAAAATCCTTAAATATCTCGATGTCGTTTCTCATGGTGGCGTAACTGGTGATAACCAGGTCTTTTTTGCCCCATAAGCGGGAATCTTTGTCCCTTTTGACACCTAAGTGGCGGTAAAATGTTAAACCCGGCGTGAATTTCCCGATCTCGTTCTCCCAGTTGGGCACAGCCGAAACCGGCATTACCAGCAGCGCAGTCTGCAGTTCTTTTCGATCTTTTAAAGATTGCAGCAGGGCCAGGGTCTGCACAGTTTTACCCAACCCCATGTCGTCGGCCAGGCAGCCGGGAAAATCGCCGTCCCTGAGGAAATTGAGCCATCTAAAACCTTCCTCCTGGTAATTTCTCAGTTGGCCGTGGAATCCCGGGGAAATTTTGTAGGTGTTACCGGGAATTTCTTTAAAATCCAGCAATTTTTTTTGTGTTTGCAGCAGTTCCGAAAGACCGGGAATCTGCGCCATTCTTTTATCGTAGAGCGCTTCGATAAGGACATAGTTCTTAGAAGGCACCCGGAAGACGCCGCCGTGCTGTTCCCCGTATTTGTAGATATGAACCAGTTTGTCGATTTCGGCTTTAGTGACTAAGTGCAGCATCCCTTTTTCGTCGATAACGGTTTGTTGATCGGCGTCGATGCTCTCGATTTTGAAACCCTGGCCTGCGGCGCCGTCGTGCACCATGGGTGTAAATTCCAACCAATCGATGCCCCGGGAAACGGTTACTTCTATCCTGCCGGCAGCGCCGCCGATATAACGCCGCCATTTTTCGCTGTATATTTTGAAACCTTTCTCCAAGTATTGTCTACCTTTTTCCACTAACCACTTTAAGTAATCGTTGCCCCGGAAAGAAAAAAATGAATAAATCGACTGATCCTGTTTTTTGCGTCCGATCTCCTCTTTCAGCAGGCTGTCGCTTTTCAGCAGATCGAAGCAGGCAGCCTCGAATGTGTCGTCCCGTTCGTAGAAATAAACCTCTTTGCCCGGGTTTTGGGCTACGAATTTTTTTATCTCGCCGCTGTAGTCGAATTCTATTTCTAAATGTTCTCTGCCCGCGGCGCTGTGGACGGCGCCATTGTCCGGGCCGGCATCCGCACCCGGTTTCGCGGTCCCGCAAATCTTTAAAACGGGTGCCGGCAGCAGGGTGAACTTATATTTTTTCAGGATTTTCGCTGCCACTTTTATGTGGGGGGAGGCGATCTCTTTAAGCGCCGCCGCGATCTTCTCGAAATCGTACAGGAAGAAGGTTTTTTGGGTCTGTAGGAAATTAAAAAGAGCGAAAAAATGGGCTGCTTCTTCGGGCACGGCAAAATAGTGCTCATTGTCGGCGGATTCGAAAAAGATATAGATATTTGCGTCGCTTATTTTGATTTCGTAGTTGTTCCCGGCATTAAGAACCCGCTTGCCGGCAGCGGTAAATTGCAAAAAGATATGGAATTCGTTCTTGTTTTTTAAGGAAGGCGCGAATCTGACCGCTGCTTTTTTGAATTTGACGCTGTGCAGGGGCTTGTACTCTTTATCGACATCCTCCGGCTGGCAGAAGAGTAAAACAGGCGGCCCAGGAGCAGCAAAAATTTCGCCGGCCATTTTTTCGAAATAGAGTTGGTTGAGCACTTTTATTTTTGCCGGGTAATCGGTTTTGTCGCCGGTTTCTAAAAGAAGGAGAGTAAAGAAATCCTGTAAAGCAGCCGGTATGTCCTGGAAATCGAATTCATAATCTGCCGCTCGGGCCGGAGGGATTTTTCTCGGTTTGTGGAGTGAGCCGTCTTTTTTTTGGGGGATAATCAGCGGCTGGAAATAGATAGTTTTGGCCCCGCTGAGGTCCTTGATTTTTACCTGTAGGTTGAGGCCCGGCCGGGCTTTGGGCCTATCGTCCTGCTCTTTATGCAGCGGCGGTTCCGCCTTTAACTTATCTAAAATATCTTCTAAATGGCGATTAAATAGTTTGTCGATTTTGGCCGGTTTCATCTCCCGGGATTTGATTTCCCGGTGTAAAAGATCGTAGTTAAAATCCGCCGGTTTATCGTTCTGCGCAGGCAGCCGGTCGATATATTTATCGATTTTTTCTTTTGCCATAACGAAAACTTTTTCGACGCTGCCCATCAGGTTCATGGTATTTTCCAGGTCGTGTTTAATAAAATAGAGGGCTGCTCTTATATAGATATTCCTGCTGCTTTCGCTGCCGTTTTGTTGGATACAGGAAACCCGGATGGGGTTGCCCAATTCGTCCGGTTTATTAAGAAAGATAACCGCGCCGTAGAAGCCGGAGTTCCTGTAAAGGTCGCGGTAGAGGAAGAGGAAGTGGTTCTCGGCCAGTTGGCCGATAGCTCCGTATTGAATCATTTTGTTATATTCTTTTTCGGGCCATATTTTGCCGAAGCGGGCTGTAGGGTCGTCGTGCAGGGCCAGTAGTTTTTCTTTAAAGGATGGCATGTGGTGCTCCAAAAGATTAAGTTAATAGATAGTATATCTTAAAAAACAGTAAAAG
>JAGLSW010001070.1 GCA_023135565.1 Candidatus Aminicenantota bacterium
TCGGGGCCATGGTTTAATGGGAGAACACAGCCTTCGCAAGGCTGGGATGGCGGTTCGACTCCGCCTGGCTCCATTTTCCCTTCCCTTTAATCTATACCGAGGATTTTGGCTTTCTCCCCCACCAGGATAAGAATATCCCCTACCTCGATCTTCTCATGGGAAGAAGGACTAAAAATAACCCCTTTCGTCCTCTTAATAGCCACTACCATGGCATTAAATTCTTCCCGCAGCCCCGTATCTTTGATTTCTTTGCCTGCTAAAGGCGAATCCTCCCGGATGGTGTATTCCTCGATAGATAAAAAAATCTCCGGGGAAGAGTATGTGACGGTATCGAGGAATTCTACGACATTGGGCTTTAGCACCGTGTGGACGATGCGGCGGGAACTCAACTCATAAGGCAGTATCACCCGGTTGGCGCCTATCTTGCAAAGCTTCTTCTCATTGCCGAATTCTAAAGCCCGGGAAATAATAAAAATGCCGGGGTTGAATTCCCGGGTAGAAAGTACGGTAAAAATATTATCCGCATCGGAAGAGAGCAGCGAAATAAAGGTTTTGGCCCGCCGTACCCCGGCCAATTTTAAAGCTTCATCTTCCGTGGCATCGTTCAACAGCACATTATAATTTCTTTCTTCGGCAATGGCGAAACGTTCCGGGTTATTCTCTATAACCACGAACTTAATTTTTTTTTCGGCCAGTTCCCTGCACACATATTCGCCCATGCGGCCAAAACCTGCAATAACTACATGGTTCTTTAGCTCTGAAAACTTCTTCATTCTTCTTCTCCCCAGGATTTTCCTGACTCTTCCTTCAAAGATATACTCTGCTATAGAAACGGTAATGTAAAAGAAGACGCCGATGCCGCTCAATATCACCCAGATAGTAAAAAAAATACCGCCGGTGGATAAAGGGAAAACTTCCCGGTACCCCACTGTGGTAACGCTGAGGATGGTCATATACAGGGCAGGGGTGAAATCTACTTCTTCGATTATCATATAGCCCGCGGTGTTGATAAAGATAATGGCTGCCATAACAAGAAACAGGAAAAAAAATTTTCTGCCGGATTTCATCTTATATTTTACCAGAAAAACAGGAATTAGTGAATATCAATTATATAAATAAAAAAAGACGGCGACAACCTGTTAAAACAGTTAAGGCGGCTAATCTTTAAACACGACTTTTTTGACCAAACTCTTGCATTGGAACATGCGCCTTAGATGGTTCGCGTAAATGGCAACTTTCTCCGCTTCTTTATTACCGCCGCCGTGCTTGGAACCGATTTGCAGCAGGCCGCCTTCACTGGAAGCTACCAACACGCGAATAAATTCGTTGAGCTTATATTGATCCTCCGCCGATATTCCTTTCTTGCGGGCAAACAGTTTTCTAACATTCTCTTTGTGTTTTTCACTGCTTAACAGGTTGGAGTAAGGCAGGTTGGCCGGTAAGCTTCCCGACATGTCCTGCAAGGTGCTGACTGCCCCGGTGAACATATCGCTGGCTATATATTTGCCCATGTTGGCATAGGTGGGGTCGGGGAAAATAGCGCCGCTTTCCGTTTCCTGGGCCGCTTCTACAGCCGCTTTAGCCATGCCGCTGACCAGGATGGAATTTTTGGCGATTTCAAATATTTTTTCAGAGGTGTTGCTCAGAAAGTACTCCCCTTTGGTGCCGTTATAATCGGAAATCAGCATGGCAGCGCCGGTCATAATGTCGAATAAGGCCGGTTTGCAGGCGGTGTAAGAGAAACGGTGCAGGGTGGCGAATAAATTGGCATATATGGCGGCAAAACGGTACTCGCCATGGAGGAATATTCTCTCATTGGGAACAAATACATTGTTAAATATAACCATTCCTTCTTTGTTCAGGTATTTCCTGCCGTGGGTGGGGGCGAATTCGTCTGTCATGGTGACCACGTCGGGCCCCAACATATACCGTTCTACTCCTTCCGCGTCGGCGGGAATAGCAAAGGCAATGGCGCAGTCTTTGTCTTCTTCAGTATACTGCAAACCGGGCACTACGATTATTTCTTCCGTATACAGGCTCATGGTGATGGGGGTTTTAATCCCGCTGACATAAACCCCTTCATCGGTTTCTTTGACGATGCGCAAATAGGAATCTCTTTCCGGCTGCTTGGCCGGCGTCAGGCTCCTGTCCCCTTTGCCGTCGGTTACGGCGCCGGCCGGGGCAATATCATTATCCTGGATGTAGCGCAGGTACTTTAACAAACGCTCGTGGTATCGGGTTTCGCCCTTATTGCTCTTATCCAGGCGGTGGGTGCCGATAAACAACGCATACAGGCCGTCTGCGCCGACGCATCTTTGTACGCATACCACTTCTTGTGCCAGTAGATTGATCATTTTCAGGCGTTTTTTTAAGTCGTCTTTGGTGCGCGGGATATAATTGAAGCGATTGATGACTTTACCGGTCAGCGGCGATTCGACGGTCATCAGTTCTTTATATTTCGGGTCTCTCGCATAGTCGTAAGTAAGGGCGATAACATTCGTCCCTCTTTGAATATCCTCATCTTCACAGGGCTCTTCCAGCATCTTATCTTTGATGATATTGGGTTTCAATTTTTTAAGCGCATCCCTGTATTCAGCGGATGTTTTCAAAATTTCATTTTTATCCATTTTTTTACTCCTTTTTAATTCATTGGAAAAGTATGACAAAACAAGTGTTGTTGATGATTTTTCACAATATATGATAACGGAAAGGCTCTATAAAGTCAATAGCCCGCGTATAAAAAATCCACAAGAGAATCGAACGAAATTCTCGGTATTTTGAAAGACTCCGCCGCGCAAACGTTACGCTGCGCTAAGGGTTTGTCAAATGAATGATTAATAATTTGTACTTATTCAAAGTTATGGAAAAACTAAATAGTTACAAAAACAGCGATTGCAAATCATTGCCCCATATGATATACTTGCCCCGGTGAGCGTTCATGAAAAAGAAGAAACTACCTATCAAAATATCGGATTTCAAAGTTATAGTAAGCGAAGACTATTACTATGTGGATAAAACCCTATTTATCAAAGAAATCATAGATAAAGGCGATAAAATCCTCCTCATTCCCCGTCCCCGCAGGTTCGGCAAAACCCTCAATATATCCATGCTCAAATATTTTTACGACTGCTGCCCGCAGTCGTCTCCTGCAAACAGCGATGCCGACAAAAAATTATTCTCTTCCCTGGCTATCGGCAAAGCCGGTAAAGACTACCTGGATAAACAAGGCAAATACCCGGTTATTTTTTTATCCTTCCGGGATATTAAAGAACTGGACTGGGAAACCTGCATAGATAAACTAAAACAGCTTATCCAGGACGAGTACGGCAAACATTATTATTTGCTTAAAAGTAAAAAACTGATACCGCATGAAAAGGACTATTTCAAACAGATCATCGAACGCAAAGGCAGCAGGAGCGACTATGAAAAAAGCCTGGAAAAACTGCTGATTTTCTTAAACCGGCATTATGGCCGACGAGTAGTGATTTTGATCGATGAGTACGACGCCCCGGTGCATGCCGGGTTCAATCGAAATTATTATGAAGAAATCATCAATTTTATGCGCAATTTCCTGTGCGGCGGTCTCAAAGATACCGACCAATACCTGGAAAAAAGCGTTATCACCGGCATTATGCGCATTGCTAAGGAATCGATTTTTTCCGGTCTCAACAACCCGGGCGTGTACACGCTTTTGTATAAAGAGTTCGACGATAAATTCGGTTTTACGGAAGAAGAAGTAGAAGCCATGCTTGGTGATTTCCAGGTTCTCGACATGTATGACCGGGTGCGGGAATGGTACAACGGCTACCGGTTCGGCAAGCGGGTGGTTTACAATCCCTGGTCTATCATCAATTTCCTGGGAAGTGAAGACAAGGAGTTGAAACCCTATTGGGTCAACACCTCCGACAACAAGTTGGTGGAAACGCTGCTCTCCAAAGGAGGCAGGGAACTAAAAAGGGAGTTGGAACAGCTTATCCGGGGAGAAACCATAGAAAAAGCCATCGAAGACAATATCGTTCTTAAAGATATCCCCACTGATGAGGATTCATTGTGGAGTTTTCTTTTGCAGGCAGGATACCTGAAGCAGACCTCCAAAAGAAGAGACGAGGTGATGGAAAGAACCTATTATGCCCTTTCGATTCCCAATAAAGAAGTCAGGTCTACCTATACCCGGATTGTCCAACGCTATTTTACCGGCAAAATCGAAAACAGGCAGTTGGAAATCATGCTCAAAGCATTAATCGATGGGGATGTCAGGCTTTTTGAAAAAATCTTGCGGAAAGTAGTGCTGGCGATTTTCAGTTATCATGATTTCAGTGCGGAACCGGAAAAAGTGTATCATGCGTTGACAGCCGGGCTGCTCATCTGGATTTCCAATACCCATGAGGTAACTTCCAACCGGGAATCGGGCTACGGCAGGTACGACATTATGATTATACCCCGCGACCCCGCAAAGACCGGTTATGTGATCGAGTTCAAAGCGGTAGACACGGAAGAAAATGAAACCGTAGAGACAGCCGCCGCAGCAGCCTTGAAACAGATCGAAGAAAAAAAATACGAAACCGTACTGGTAGAAAGAGGCGTCAAAACATATAAAAAACTGGCTATAGTATTCAGCGGCAAAGATGTGTATGTAAAAGAGGGCTGAGAGGATGCCCGCGGCAGGGCAGCGCTTTTGATTCTAAATTATTAA
>JAGLSW010001071.1 GCA_023135565.1 Candidatus Aminicenantota bacterium
GGCCAAACTTTTAAAAAAGTTTGATCAAAATTTTTGTTTATTTAGAATCAAAGACGCTCACCCGCTGCCTTGCTGCGAAGCTGCTAATCGCCTCCCCGTGCGTACGGGGCGCGAGTGGGGCCACGCGCCCTCGGGCTTGCAAAAACCGCACTTTCCGTATAAAATAACCCATGAGAATGCCATGGATATTGAGAATGACAATTATGGCCGCCATCCTAAGCGCGCCGCTGTTTTTTTACGTGGGCCGCAGACTGTCTACGGCCATCACTAACCGCTTTAAAATATCGAAAAAAATAACACTAAGCTTCGTTTTCGCCGTAATATTATGGTACTACCTATACCCTATCACTATTATGGTTTTCCACCTGAACGGCAGTATCCGCAGCTTATTCGTTTTTAAACCGGGACTGCATTGGCCCGACTACCTGCTGCTGTACCCCTTCTGGTGGGGCTTCATCTGCCTGCTGGAAACCGTCTCTTTTTTCGCGCTACTAGATATTTTCACCCTGATAAGCCGTTTGAAAATAGTCCCCTACCCTGTCAAAACAAAATGGCGTAACACACAGGAATTCCTGAAAATCGGGCTGGTTCTATTTTTCCTGGTTTATGTAGGGGCGCGGATTTATATAGATACCAACCAGGTGCGCATTAATACTCATAACATAACCATACAAAACCTGCCTGAAGAATTCCAAAACCTGCACATCGGTTTTTTCGGCGACATCCACGCGGACCGCTATACCAAAAATAAAAAACTGGAAAAATTAGAAAAGTTCGTACATTCGGGAAAAGAAGATTTGCTCTTATTTTCCGGCGACCTGATCTCCAACGGCAAAAGTTATGTAAAACAAACCTTGAAAATTATAGGCGGGCCTAAGGCCGGAACAGCAAGTATTGCCTGCATGGGCGATCACGATTTCTGGACGGACTCACGCGGTATCCCGGGGCAGATGGAAGCCCATGGCTGGACATTTTTGCAAGACGAACACCGCCTGCTACCCTACAAAGGAAAAAAAATCCTGGTGACCGGGATTACCCATATTTATAGTAAGCGCATATCGAAACATGAATTAAAAAAACTCCTGTCCCGGGCTCCGGCCGCCGGTCTAAAAATACTGCTGGTTCACCAGCCCAGGGAAATGCTGGTGGAAGCGGCTGCCGAATATGGCTATCATCTCCTGTTAGGCGGCCATACCCACGGCGGGCAAATCGTGCCGCACCTCTTCGGCATACCCCTGAACGTCAACCGGGAAGAGACCCCTTTCGTAAACGGGCGCTATCTCTATAATGGACTGCACGTGGTAATAACTAACGGTATCGGGCTGACCTTAGCCCCGGTGCGCTACCATGCTCCGGCGGAAATCACCAGGATAGTCCTCGAGAGAAATTAGGAGGTTATCAAGAGAGCTCAGGAGGAGATCAAGAGAGCTCAGGAGGAGATCAAGAGAGCTCAGGAGGAGATCAGGAGGGGCTAAAAAGCGAACTCAGTTAAAGAAGAGCTAAAGAGAATATCGAACATCACAGGAAGAACTAAAGAAAATAGCGAATAACGCTCATTGATCATTGATTATCGGTCTATTCCGGGGTATCTATCTCCTCTTTATTATGCCTTTTCTTAAACCATTCCTGGTCGCCATACAATTGCTCGGAACATTCAGGACAGATACCATGGGAAAAAAAAGCCTCCGAGTGTTTTTCGATATAACCTTCGATTTGTTCCCATAACCCCTCATCATCATTACGGATTTTTTTGCAGTTTGCGCAAATAGGGATCATGCCGCGCAGCGTTTTAATCTCCTCCCTGGCCCGTTTCAATTCCACATGGGATTTTATACGCATAAGTAATTCCGCCGGATTAAAGGGTTTTTTCACATAGTCCACCGCGCCGGCTTGAAATCCCTTGATTATGTCTTCCATGCTGGTTTTGCCGGTAAGAAATATCACCGGGATTTTTTTGGCCAGGTTATGTTTTTTTAACCTTTTGCAAACTTCCAAACCGTCCATTTTGGGCATTACAATATCCAACAGGATAAGGTCGGCCGTTCCTTTCGCCAAATACTTGAAGGCCTGGGCGCCATCCTCGACTAAGACGGAATCATACTTATTTTCAGTCAGGACTTTTCTAATAAAATCCAGGCTTACAGGGTCATCATCCACAACCAATATGAGCGCTTTTTCTCCATTGTTCATTTTATTTCTCCTTTACTTAAGTGTGAATAATCTTCCTTCATATAAATGGTTCCCCTTTCATTTCTTGTCTCCACTAAAGGTTTTCTTATCGTATTCATTTTAAATACTGCCCCACCACGTGAGGTAGGTTACAAACAAAAACCCGGCAATATCTCTCATGTTTAGCCATCCTCTTTTTTAAGCTTTGTCTTGAACCACTCCTCGTTCCCATACAATTTATGCGCGCAAGTGGGACAGATACCATGAGAAAAAAAAGCCTCTGAGTGCTTTTCGATATAACCTTCAAACCGTTCCCATAACCCCTCGTCATCATTACGAATTTTGTTACACTGCGAGCATATGGGGATAAGACCGTGTAATGTTTTGATCTCTTCCCTGGCCCGTCTTAATTCGATATGAGTTTTTATGCGCACAATTAATTCCGCGGGATTAAAGGGCTTTTTCACATAGTCCACCGCGCCGGCTTGAAACCCCTCGATTAAGTCTTTCATACTGGTTTTCCCGGTAAGAAAAATAACCGGGATATTTTTGGCCAGGTTATGTTCTTTTAACTTTTTGCAAACTTCCAAACCATCCATGACGGGCATCACAATATCCAACAGGATAAGATCAGGTTTTCCTTTCTCTAAATACTTGAAGGCCAGGGCGCCGTCCCTAACTAAGACTGGATCATAATTGCTTTCAGTGAGGATTTTTTTTATCATATTTAAGCTCATAGGATCATCGTCAACAACCAATATGAGAGGCTTTTCGCTGTAGTTCATTTTATTCCTCCATTATTTAAGAGGGAACAATCACAATCTCCTCTCTGATAAATGTCTCTCCTTTTATTTCTTACCGCTGCTGCAAATTTTCTAACAGTATCCATTTCTGTGGGCATATAATGGTTATAGAATATTCTGTTTGTTTTGTCAAGCTTATTTTACGCAACTTCCCGGTTTTTTTCAAGCTTTGCCTTGAAACGGCACTATAATAACTATAAGAAAAATAATCCTTTTTACGGATGTATTTGGCCAGGATAGCTGCCCTCAATGTGTTTGTTTAGTAGATATCCGGCGGAGAAAGCCTGGATAGCTGTCCCCAGCCGGTCATTTTGCTTCACCGGCAGTGGATTTATCTTTATTATTTAAGGTTTTTCCATTTCTCAATGGATTGCCGGGCGAACATTTTTTTGCCGTCTTCATTGGAGTACATGGACAGGAATTTTTCCATTGTGGCGATGGCTTTTGAGTAGTTTCCCTTTTTCCCCAGCAGCAGGGCGTAGTTATAGTAGATATTGTTACGGGGATTGTGCTTCATAAGCTTTTCAAAGTAAACTTCCGCTTTATCCAACCGGTTCAATTGGGCGTAAAGGATGGCCATATCCTGGATTAATCCCAGATCCCCGGGATTACTTTTTTCCAGTTCCACATAAAGTGGCAGCGTTTCCGTAAATCTATTTGATAAGTGCAGGGTATAGGCCAATTGCTTTTTTATGAAAAGGTTATCCGGTTCGGTTTTTAGGGCTTTTTGATAGGAGATGGCCGCTTCCGTGAGCTTGCCTTGAGCCGAATGTATGCCGCCCAGGTAAAGCTGGATCTGGACTATGGAATCGGGGGGATTCAATTTTTCCAGGTGTTCCAAAAGCGCCCGTGCCTCCTGCAATTGTTTCAATTGGATAAGTGTTCGTGCGTATTCCAACTTGATAGTGTTGTCCCTGGGATTGTTTTCTATGCCCTTTTTAAATATTTGCACGGCTTCTTCGCTGCGGCCGTTTTTTATGTATTGGGCAGCCAGCATCGAATAAGGAGCGGTGTAGTAGGGGGTGATTGCAATGGCATTCTTAAAATGTTTCTCAGCCCCAGCATAATCGTTTAACGAATTAGCTTGCATCCCCGCGGAGAATTCATTGTATCCTGCCACACCTTCTTTGGGGTCCGGCAAGGCCTTGTCCGGGTTTGTTTGAGATGTTAGGGTGATGTATCCCAGGGAGGCTAACCGGCTTTTTTCCTCCTCTGTCATGATTCTCTGGGAGTTAAATTCCAGTGTGTCGAATATTTCCGATAACTCTTGCACCCGCTTCTTCAGTTGTTTGCCCACATGGGCCCGTCTGGAAATCAGGTTATTTTTTTCAAGGGGATCTTTTGTTAGGTCATACAACTCGGGTTGGGGGAGATCAAAATATTTGTATTTTTTTTGAATCACACCTTTGACCGGGGCGCAGCCCAGGGCTTCTTTCGCGAAGATACTCTCGATATAAATATCCCGCTGGGGAAAAGATTCACCCCTAATTAGGGGCAGCAAGGAGGACCCCTGGATTTCATCGGGAATGGTGAATTGGAGGGAATCCAGCACCGTAGGCAAGATATCGAGCAAGGTGACTTTTTCAGAACGGACGATGTTTTCGGGGATACTGTCTTTCGCATTGATGATAAAGGGAATCTTTAAGTTTTCTTCGTAGCAGAAAATTTGATGACCATACTCTTTATGCTCCCCGAAGGCTTCACCGTGGTCCCCCACGATAACGATCAGGGTGTTTTCAAATACCTTATGGTTTTTTAAAAGTTCGCTGATTTTTCCCACGTAGGCATCCATATAAGCGATTTCCCCCAGGTAAGGGTCATGCCTATATTCGCTCATATAGGGTTCTGGGGGGGCGTAAGGGAGGTGGGGATCGAAGAAATGAACCCAACAAAAGAATTTTTTCCCGGAATTTTCGGAAAACCATTGGGCGAAATCCTTGAATACACTTTCGGCAGTTCTTTCCGAATGGTAGACCTTGACTTTTTTTTCCACTTTCAAATTGTCGTTGTAGACATCAAAGCCCTGGTCCAAACCGAACCTGGAGTCCACGATAAAGGAGGAAACGAAAGCGGCGGTGGTATAGCCGTTTCGTTTTAATATTTCCGCCATGGTGTCGATTTGTTCGGGCAAAAAGTAGGTGCCGTTATTGCGCACCTTGTGGTACAACGGGTAGGTGCCGGTGAATAAAGAGCAGTGGGCGGGAAGCGTCAGGGGGGCTGGGCTGTAAGCGTTTTCGAAGCGTACGCCCTGTTTGGCCAGGGCATCGAGGTGAGGGGTTTTGACATCCTCGCAGCCGTAGATACCGATTTTATCGGCCCGGGTGGTATCCAGGGTGATGACCAAAATATTGGTGGCCTTTTCCGGCACGGTTTTGACCGCGGGGGTTGATTCCTTGCCCTTTCGCAGCATCAAAAAGGTCGCGATTCCTAAAATTAAAATAGTGATAAAAATTGCTAAATATTTTATTTTTTTCATGTTTATATCCTCTTGTCCCGGTGCGCTGAAAATTGTAAATTTTCAAAGTCCCACTTAAGTTAGAATTTGTAATTTATTATTATAAGAAAGCATTTTACCACTTCCCTGGATTTTTGTAAAGCCACCATTTTAATTCTCTCCTTTTCAGCCCGAAGTACTTCGCACACTTTTTTAGCCCTCAAACCAACCTCCTATAAAATAATATTAAACGCTGTAATAAATATACGAAAGATAGCTTTTTGTGCGGATATATTCTTTAGTTTACAAACAATCGGGCAGTATCGATAAAAAACTATATAACAGAAAACCGGGCCCGGTTTTTCATCTACAATCCCAGTAAAATCAACAACCTCTATCTTTTATTCAGTGGTAATTTTCAAGCGAATAGCGCCAACTCTTAGGTTTACGTTCGGATCATCCACGTATGCCCGTTTAACCGCCACCCCGGGAATTTGTTATAAGAAAAAACCTTCTTCAGAAAAAAACGTATAATTAGTCAAATGATAAATAAAACTATTGGCAATTTCGACGCTGTAAGCGTAAGCTGCCCGGCACTGCCGGAACCCTTTCCAAAAGGAAACAGCCGGTTTTTCTACTTCTCTATAATACTGACGTTTGCCCTGTTTTTCCCGATAGTGGCACTCTTCTTCCCGGTTCCCTTCCTGCAAATACCGCTGATTGCTTTCCTGTCGGCTATTACCGGGCTTAAGTTTTTTAAATCGAAACCCATTCCTTCAACCGCCCCCGGCCGGGCCCCTCCTTTTTAAAAAAAATCACAACACAAAAACCTCAAATTCCGCACAAGGAATAAGGGAAATCCCTGCCGCGAAGCGGCTAATAGGGTGGGTGCGCCGCACCCTAATTAAGGAGGAATAATATGAACGAAATAATAAAAACAAAAAATAGATCGTTAGTTTCAACAAAAATCAAACATGCCTGGCAGCGGCTGCGCGGCGGCAGCATAGAATATAATCTGTCCCCTTACCGGGACATCTTAGAAAAGATAGAGAGATTCGATCTCACCCGCCTGCCGGATCAAGAACTAAAAAACCGGGGCCGGGAACTGCTCGACATAGCCAGGACAGTCGATCATGATGCGAGCCTCAACCGGAAACGAATGAAATTAAACAAAAGTTTTG
>JAGLSW010001072.1 GCA_023135565.1 Candidatus Aminicenantota bacterium
TTACTTTATCTGAGCGCTATAGATTTATCACTCGATATAGCCCAGGCTTTTTAACCGTTCCAGTTCTTCGGAATTAAATTCGATTTTAGGAGATCTGCTGCGCTTTAAATGAAGTCTCACCCTTTTTATGATATCTTTTAGCTCTTTTTGCAAATCATTTACCAGGGTCTTACTGCCCGGGTAAAGATTATGCGTCTCCCGGGGGTCCTTTTCTAAATCGAAAACCTCGAACATGGGGGGCTCGGGGGGTAGGCCCGCTTCCCGGAAAACATCTTTGTCTCCAGCGCTCACCGGAAAATTATAAATCACTTTATAACGGTCGAACAGGATGGCGATTCGTTTCGGCGTACTGTCGAAGAAAAGACAGCCGGCTGAAGATGAAATTAGGCGCCTAACCGGGAAATGTCCCCCTGCAATCAGCGGCATTAAACTGATGCCGTCGATTTGCCGCTGTTGTTCGATGTCCAGGTAGTCCGTCAGCGTGGGCAGCACATCTATAAGACCTACGTTTTTCTCGATCTTTTTGCCTTTGTATTTCCCCTGGGGAAATTTGATGATCAGGGGTACTTTTATCAACTCGTTGTAAAGCGAATGACCGTGCGACCAGCCGCGGTGTTCGAAAAATTCCTCACCGTGATCCGACAAGAAAACGATCAGCGACTGTTTATATATACCCCGCTGTTTCAGATAATCGATAAAGCGGCCGAACTCGTGATCGAAGGTCATTATTTCAGCTTCGTACAGTTCTTCCATGGCGTCCCTTACAGCGGGGGGAACGTTTTTTTTGTACTGCTGTGGCCGGGCATAGGTATCGTGTTCGCGGAAACGGGGTTTTTCAGCCTGAGTAAAAATGGCCGCGGCGGGTTATAAGGGGCATGAATCGCATAGGTGTGCAAAAACATAAACAAGTCCGGTACCGTGTTTTGTTCCATAAATGCCACTGCCTTCTCGAAAAAAGTCCTGGCGGCGAAAGGGTCCTTTGTGCGCGATCCCAATAGACACGAATCAAAGCCCCGCGAGTTCCCGATTTTACCCGAAAGCCAGGTGCCGCCGTTGATACTGACTGTCATATAATGGGGGTAAAAGTTTTCGATAAGGAAGGGTCTTTGGGCATCGATAACCGCCCCAGCGGTGACCTGGTGGTTAAACTCATAAAGCCCGGTAAAAAAACTGGTAAACGAGGGCAGGGTCCATGACGCCTGGGCATAGGCATTTTCAAAAGTCACTGCATCTTCCCTGAAGCGGTTCAGGTTAGGGGTAAGTGCGACGCCTTTTGTTTTTTTTCCTACTTTGTCCCATCTCAAAGTATCCAGGGCAATAACAAAGAGGTATTTTTTTTCTTTTTTTCCACCCGGTCGTAGAGCAGCGGGTCCGAGACGACTAAAACCCCATTTCCCGCTGCTTCCACCACCACGGTGTCGCCTTTCGCAAATTCATGAGTGGCGGCAAAAGTATAGTGCAGCCTGCCTTTTTTGTCACTGCCGCAGCTTTCCCGGTGGATAACGGTTTTTTCTCTTTTTATCGAAATGGAAACCGACACATTTTGTTTTTTATAGCCCCTGGCAAAAACATGGAAAAAAATTCCTTTTTCTCCTTTTATGCCCGGTTTTAGGAACAGGACGCCTTTGTTTTCGAATAGGATGCCTGCGCCCCGGGGCAGTCCGTTTACCGGGGGGATTTTTTGTTTCGCTCTACCTGCCCAGCGGTGGGCGGTTTTATCGAAAAAAAGTTCCGCTGTTTTCTCCCCGGCCCGGAAATGAAATCGTTGAAAATGTTCGGGTTCCCGGTTTTTGCAGTGTTGAAAAAATAGCGGGGCAGCGACAGCGGCAGCTATCATCAGCGTCAGCGCTTTCCGTATGATTTTTTTTTGGTGGGGTTTCATGGTTTAAAGTGGATTATATCCTTAATTGCCCCTTAAGTCAAAACCAGGAAGAATATCGAACACCGAACATCGAAT
>JAGLSW010001073.1 GCA_023135565.1 Candidatus Aminicenantota bacterium
GCATTATATATCAACATCATGCATTCGCCAATGGTTTTTTTTATTAGACGTAATTTTTTTTTGGTATTTTTATTTTAATAGATATATCGGTGATTTCGCGTATTTAGGCTATCTCAAGTGGTAAACTTGGGGTATACGGGATAAACTTTGTGATATCCCACCTTAACTTGGAATTGGGGGGGTTCTCCGACATCTTGAATAAAAATAAACGTCCCGGGGAAAAAGTCGAGTTTGCGGTTGATTTTTCAAAAGATATGATAAAAAAATCCAACCTCGAATACCTGTACGTCACTTTTGTCTACGAAAGTTCGGTGAATTTTGAAAAAGTGGCGGTTGACTATACCGATACGCCTATCCTTTCATCGTTGGATGTGCAGTATAAAAAAGATAACGAAGAACTGGAAACTATCGAATTTGAAATAGTCGATGAACAGGGCGCTATTTTCTACCGGGTGACCGGAAAAACCGATAACGGCTTTTGTAAAATGCAGGGTATCGTACCCGATTCGGTTATATACGGGAGTCTTAAAGGAAAAGAGAGAAAAATATGTTCCATTGACTTTGAAACAGCCCGGGAATACCTGTCCCACCTATCACCGGGAAACATAAAGTATTTGAAAGCCCTGAGATTGTCCGATTTTATCGACAGCGACCCGCATCACGATCAACGCCTTGGACTGGCCGGTGAATTTACCGCGGAAATCATGAAGAAAAAATGGGGCGAAGAGATTGGCTTTCTCGATGAAAGTGGAGACCGGTATAAATTTTCGAAACTTTTCGAGAGATGGGTAAAAAAACTGATGGGCAGCGAATACCGGGTATATTCGGCAGTCATGGAAAGCCGGGAGAAACAATACAGGATAGTGGTGGAGGAAGAGCAGCGAGAGAGCGACCCGCTTCAACTATCTCTCAAACAAGTGGGCGTAGGGTTTTCCCAACTACTCCCCATAATCACCCTAATTCTTACCAGTAAAGAGAACGATGTGATATTGATCGAGAACCCGGAGGTGCATCTGCATCCTAAATTGCAGGCAGAGTTGGTGGATTTGTATCTTTTCGCCGTGGAGAACAACCGCAGGTTGGTGGTAGAGACCCACAGCGACCATGTGATTAACCGTTTGCGATACCGGATCAAACAAAACCCGGCTTATCTCGATAAGATCAATTTGTTATTCATGGAGAAAGAGCGCGGGGTTGTGCGTTCTACGAAAATACACATTTCCGGGGAGGGCAAGATCGATTATTGGCCTGAAAATTTCTTTGACCAGGCTTACAAAGATTTGCTGGAATTGATAAAGTAATCATGGAGCAAATATATTTCAACCATTCCCTGCTTATAAACTCTCAACGGTCGCAAATACCCGGTTTCGTGGAAGAGATCAGGGAACTAAAAAAGGAATTGGGGTCTATACTGCTGCGTGTGTATGGAAAATTCTGGAAAATGCCCTTTCAATCGGAAACATTAGAATCATATTTACAAAGACCAGGTCGTCTCGATCAAGCAGTTACATCAATTTTGGAAGTAATGTCTACGGGGAATTATTTCGATGACCCACCGACTTTGAGAAAACCGGATATTTTACCGAAAATCGAACAAAGTGAGAACTCCGCTTTTGCTTTGCAATTGATGGAAATTTGTTGTGAAGGCGACCAGCAGTTCGTTTTATCGCTGGCGGATGAAACGATTCTCGACCGGGACAGGTATGCCCTTACAGCGGTAGATAAATCTTTAGAAATATTCAATTTTATCGACAAAGACAAATTATCAGCTTTTATAAAGCTCCCTCAGGGCCAACTTACTTTTGATACTATAGACGGTGTTTTTCAGGAAATAGAAAAAAATCATAGCTGCATAAAAATACTCTCCAGCACCTGGAAAAGCGCATTGAAGCACCATTTTAAAAGGAATCTTAATAAAATTTTCGAAGTCCTTACCGCCCTTAAAACGGAAATGGGCCGTGTTTTAGACGGGATCCCCGATAAGAAGAGAATAGAAGCATTTAAAAACGAAACCGGTTTTGATATTTCCCGCGAATCGAAGGAAGTTTTTAAGAACAAAAAATTTAAAAAACGTCGTGAATTTTACATCGAATCGCGAGGAAAAAAGGAATATTTCGAGTGGCATATTAAGATCGGTGATACCAGGCTCCACTATTTTATCGACAAAGAAAGGAAAGAAATATATATCGGCCACTGCGGTGACCACCTGCCTACACCCTCTTACTCTTCATGATATTTAGTTCGGCGGCAGGTACCGGTTTTTTGAAGTACAGTATTGAACACAGTATCGTTTCCCGGTTCTTTATTTATAATTATCGAATTTCCTTTTACCCCATTTTATATTATTTTTCAACCGTGGGCAGGGTTCTTATTATATTTTTGCTCCCAATTCGTTAAGCGCATCGAGAAAATCCCCGGCGCTTTCGTACCTGTCTTCCGGTTCTTTTGCCATGGCTTTCTCTAATATTTGCTGGATACCCGGAGCCGCCCGGGGATTTTTTTCTCTTAACGTGGGCACGGGTGATTTCATGTGTGCCTGCATGATCTGAACGCGATTCCCTTCAAACGGCACTTCCCCGGTCGCCATTTCGTAAAGCATGACGCCAAAGGAGTAAATATCTGCTTTGTATGTTACATTTTGGGTTTCCCGCCATTGTTCAGGCGCCATATAATAAGGAGTTCCAGGGGCTATGCCCGAGTCGGTCAATTTTGAGGACAGCGAATCCTTCACAATACCAAAGTCTATAAGTACAATTCGTTCTCCTCCTGGTTTTTCAAGCATAATATCCCAGGGCTTTAAACTGCGGTGTATCAGCCTTTTTTTATGCAAATAACCCACAGCCGGTAATATTTGCCGGGATATTCGCAAAATTTCTTTTAATTCTAAATGCCCTTTTTTTTTTATGTATTGGTCAAGGCTTCTCCCGTCGATGAACTCCATCAATATATATGGGAAATCTCCCACGCTGTCGATATCATATATTAAAACGATATTTGGGTGGCGGCATATTGCATAGGCTCTTGCTTCTTTTGTAAAACGGATGCATATCTCTATCCTATCTTCAAGAGCGCATTGGTGCAGCATGTCCGAATCCAGCACTTTCAGGGCGCACCACCTATTCAGCCGTATGTCTGTCAGCTTAAACACCTTGCCGAAACCGCCGCCGCCCAAGTATGTTGGTTTCGTAAATCTATCGCTTAACTTTTCTTGCAAAATTTTTAATTCGGAATGATCTTCCCAACGTGTGCTCATGTTTTATTTTAGCCTTTATATCCTGTCATGTCAAAAGACAGATGAAAAATTTCCCGTTCATGGTTCGATCTCGATCGTGCCTTTAAAACACAACTCCCCCGACGCCTGTTCCGCGGCTCCACCTAACAACTTCTCTATCTTATGAAATTCACTGGCGCGAAAATTCAACAATACCGCATTCCCGGATATAGTAGCCGAATAAAAAGAGGTGCCCTTTATCTTAACCCGCCGGGGGAAAAAATCCGTAAATACGATCTTAACACCGCGAAAATCGGGAAGCTCTATCTTTTTGCCTTTTTCATAGCGGATGATCTCCTGGGCAAAAGTACGCTCCGTCACTTCGAAGGGCAGCTTAATATTGAAATAAAAAGGGCAAGCTGTGCTCCGCGGCCCAACTCCTACAGGGGTCGTCATTTTTCCCGACCCGGTGCCTAAGGCGGTAAACAGGGCCTCCCGGAACCGGTCCATGGTTTTATATCTTGCCTCGATGTCTCTTTTGACCGCTTTGCGCAGCACAGGAACAAGGTTGGCCGGGATTTCCCCGGTGCCGAATTCCAACAGCACGTCTTTCTCGAAATCCAGTACCGGGAAATCGGGGATATCCTCCCGGCCCAGGATATCAACCCAAAAATTGCCCATTAAGATTTCGGTGACTATAACGCCTGAACTGTAAATATCTAAACGAAAATCCCGGTTGTGTTTTTTATTATAGCGGTTAGGATCGAGATAGGCGTTATGTCCGACTACTTCCGAAGATTGCCCGGCCCCCGGCCCCCCCGCAAAAGTTCCCGGCTGCTGATCGGCTTCTTCTTTTTGAAGAGGGTCCTTTTGCGCCGGGGAGTTCAAAAACAGCGTTTTGGCTGCGCCGAAGTCCCCAAGCACATAAGCGATGCGGTCGCCCCTGTCTACGGCAAATAAATTATCGGGGCTTAAATCCCGGTGCAGCACCCCCAAACTGTGCAAATGAGAAACGGCATTTACGGTTTCCCTGATGATTTTTACTTTCTCCTCATGAGGCACCCGGCTGCCTGCCCTGCTTTCATACCTGATCAGGTCTTCTACCGTGCAGTCGGCAAGTTCCATGATGAGCACTGGAAAAACAGTCTCCCTGCCGGAAGCAAAAGTGCGTACCGTGCCTTTTTTGAAACGGTAAATAAAGGCTTCGTCTTTCACTTCGGGCAGGGTGTCGATCTCGTTCTCCATGTACTGCTGCGATCTTTCCAACTCCCGGTGGGATTTGCCTTTCTGGTTGGAAAACAATTCGTCGAAAATTAAAGGCACTTTGACGGCGTAATTTTTTTGTTCGGTGGTGTTGAAAGCTTCGATTACCCTGCCGAATCCGCCCCGCCCTATAGACCGGTTAATAGTATAAGCGCGGTCGTCGATAATGATTTCATGGGTGTAAATTTTGTAGTTGGAGTCCTGCGCCGGGGCGTCGAATTTTAATTCTTTAAAAACAGCCTGAGCGCAGTATATGCACTTGTGGGCACGGCTGCTTAAAAAACGAAAACATTTCATACACTGTTTCATTCTTGCCTCCGGCGGCCAACTTTTTGAAAAAAGTTGAACAAAAACTTTTGTTTAGCCCAACGTCCGGGCAAATTCCCAGGCGATTAGTTGGGGCGCAAACGTTTGTTACGCTGCTTTTCGACGCCGGTAATTATAAATCTGTGGACTCATGGCTGCGGACGCCGTTCGCCTATTTTATCTTACCGAAATATTTTTTTATCTTAAAAACCGTGCTGCCTAAAAGCAAGTGCGCCCCGGACGCCAACTCCACCCGCGAATTACCGATGGGTAAATTGTTGAATAACCCGGGGTTGGTAGGCTGTTTATTGTCTTTACCGTCGATATAATAAACTTTATTACCCTCTTTTATTAAACGCCCATGCGCCCGGGACATCCAATTGTCATGAGGAAAGGAGATGTCGCTGGGCCTAATGTCCCTGCCCAGCACGATTTCAAAATTACTGCCCTCTAAGTCGATTACCAACGAAAGATCGCCGTCTTCGACAGCAGGCTCCGGCACCAACCGTAAACTGCCGGGTAAAATTTTTGTTTTGGTATCTTGCAGCGGTTCGATATGCAGCATCATGGTGGTCAAACCTTCATCGCAAAGCGGACAATAATCCGCCGGAGGCAGCACCTCCTTAGAACATTTAAGACACTTAACATAACTGTCGGGACAGTAAGTTTCATCGTCTCTAACCGGCAGAGGCCCTGGAAATGCTAAGGGTTCGATATTCAACCGCTGCACCAAATCATCCAACTGCAGCCGGCGCAGCGGAGAAAAAGCAGTCGATCGCTCCACAAATTCCTTGAACCGCGGCGGAATCTCCCGCAGCCAGGCATCGAAATCCGCCAGCCGCCCGGCGCGCAAATATTCGCTGTAAGATTCGGGGGTAAAAGGGTGCTTGCCGGTCAACAATTCCCCGATGGTTAACCCCAGGCTGTACACATCATGAAGCCGCTTGGTCAGTCTAAACCGTTCGATAGCATTGTCCGGTTCGAGCAGCAAAAGCTCCCCCTGGGCTCGGCGTGCGGCTTCCGAATCGCGGTAATCATTAAATACTCCCACCACCACTTCCGGGGGAGAATAAAATTTCGTGGCCACCCGGGTCATACTGCTCCGGCTGTCCCACCAGGAAGTGACGCCGAAATCGATAATCAAGGGCTGCGAATCTTTCACCCTTAAGTTTTTCGGCTTTATATCCCGGTGCACCACACCCAACTGGTGCAGTTGAGAAAAAGCCCGGATAAGATTGCTGATAAAATCTTCATCTACCTTCTTTTCAAAATATTCTTCGCTGCTTTCCGGGATATATTCCATCACATAGGCATTGTGCTCATATAGGATATCATAAATTTGAATAATATAGCCGAGGTTATATTGCCCCCTTAATTTTTCGATCCGCTTCGATTCTAAAATAAACCGCTTCGAGATTTCCGGGTTCATCACCCCGATTTCCAACTGCTTTAAGGCAAATTCCCGGCCTTCGTGCTCCACTAAATAAACAGTGCCGAAACCACCGGCCCCGACCAAAGATTTGATCCTATATTTACCGATTCCTCTTGTTAATTGCATTAGTTTAAGTAGTAAAATTTTTTTAATATCTTATCTGTTTGCTTTATCGATGCCGTCAACTCATCCTTTTTTTTCAAAGCTATCTCCGTGGCCATGGCATTGACCGGCGCCGAAAAAGCGGGAACAGACGTGGTAAACAACACATTCTCCCTGGGAATAGGCAGCACTAAAGACGCATATTCCGAAATAGGAGAAAATTCATCATCCGAAATCGCCACCACCTGCAGCCCCTGGTCAGCAGCCGGTTTTTTTTGTGTGCGTGAGAAGCTCTCCAGGTTTTTCTGGATTTCGTCTTTCAATTCCTTTCTTTTATTTTTCATTACTATATATTATACCAGACAAAGCGAAAAAAGTTAAGGAAGCTTGTGGTAAGTGTTCAGTTTTGGAAAAAGAAAAATCAAAGCTTTTGTAG
>JAGLSW010001074.1 GCA_023135565.1 Candidatus Aminicenantota bacterium
CAAAAGCGCTCACCCGCTGCCCTGCTGCGAAGCAGCTAATTGGCTGGGGACGCCGCCCCCCCCCACGCAGTGGGGCTAAATAAAAAATTACCAAATGCAAACTTGACAAATAAAAATGGATGTTTTAAACTACGACCGGGAGGAATCAAAATGCAAGTGAAAAAAATTTTAAAAAATAGAAAGGCCCTTTTAACCTTAACGGTTCTTTTTTTCGGCCTATTTTTTGTCCTGGTCAGTTGGGCGGAGGGGCCGTCGGGCAAGGTGAAAAGCGGCGGTAAACCGGCGCTAATCGCGGGAAAGGGGAATCAACAGGAGTTTGCGCAGGGTGAGGCCCTGGTAAAGTTAAAGAAAGGGGTGAACTTCAAAAGAGCCGGTGATATCGCCGCTTCTGTTTCGGCACAAGTTAAACGGTATTACCGCACCATCTCCGCAATCAAAGGACATGTCTACGTGCACCTTAAATCAAAATCAAGTTCAACCACGGATATGGTGACACAATTGCGCAAAAACAAGGATGTAGAGTTTGTCGCCCCCAACTACCGGGTATATATCGCCCAATCCACCCCTAACGATACCCGCTTCAACGAACTATGGGGGCTTCATAACACCGGCCAGACCGGCGGCGCGGCGGATGTGGATATCGACGCCCCGGAAGCCTGGCTGAAAGGCGCCGATTCTTCCGCTGTGATTACCGCGGTGATGGATACGGGAGTAGACTATAACCACCCCGACCTAAACGCCAACATGTGGGTGAACCCGGGAGAAATTGCCGGGAACAGCATCGACGACGACGGCAATGGTTATATAGATGATGTCCACGGCATCGATGCCATCAGCGGCAGCGGGAATCCTATGGACGATAACGGCCACGGCACCCACTGCGCCGGCACCATCGGCGCTGTGGGCAATAACAACCGGGGTGTAACCGGCGTCGGTTGGAACGCCGGAATAATCGGGGCTAAATTTTTAGACGCCTCCGGTTCCGGCTTTAATGCCGATGCACTGGCCTGCATCGACTATTTCGTCGATCTGAAAACCAACCGCGGCCAGGAGATCGTGGCGATCAATGCTTCATACGGCGGCGGCGCTTTCGACCAGTCGATTAAAGACGCTATCGACGCGGCAGGCAGCGCCGGGATTCTCTTCTGCGCCGCTGCCGGCAGCAGCGATAACGACATAGACATCACGCCTTTTTACCCCGCCTCCTACACCTGCGCCAATATTATTTCAGTTACCGCCGTCGATCACAACGGCGGCCAGTTCTACAACTACGGGGCCAGCGGCGTTGACCTCGCCGCCCCGGGGATCGATATTTTAAGCACCGTTTCCAGGTATAATCCCCAGCCCGGCGATATCTTCTTCGACGATATGGAATCAGGCTCGGGAAATTGGACAACCGGTGGCGTCAACAACACCTGGGCCATCACAACAGACCAGGAAGGTTTCGCTAATCCCGATTTCCCGCTACCCAGCCCACCCAATTCCTGGAGCGACAGCCCGGGCGCAAACTATGCATCGAATACCGACGCCTATTTGATGAACAGCAGCGATCTCGACCTTTCCGTTTATGCGGGGCAGGAAGTTTATCTCGGCTTCAGTACGGCGATATTTGTCGAAGACAGCTTCGATCATGCTTACGTGGAAGTTTCAGGAAACAGCGGCAGCGCTTGGGTCTCCATAGTGGACTTTTCGGGCCGCGGTTTTTATTGGCAAACCGGTTATTATTACCTGGTTCCCGAGGCGGTGAAAACCTCCGCCTTCCGGTTCCGCTTTCGCCTCACGTCGGATCTCAATATAAACAATTGGGGCTGGCTGTTAGACGATATCGGCGTCGGCGCCGACATCGACTATGGTTACGAAACCCAGAGCGGCACTTCCATGGCCGCGCCGTATGTTACCGGCGCCGCGGCATTGGCGGCTGTTACCTGCAATTTAAATACCGCTGCTGCTATAAAAGCCGGGATACTCGATAATGTTGTGCCTCTTCCTGCCCTGGACGGGTTATGTGTAACCGGCGGGCTTTTAAACCTGGATAATGCTTTATGTCAACCGCAGCCTTTAATCGTCACCTTCCCTGTGGCGGGACAGGTTTATACTAGCGGCGGCCTGCTGCCTGTCTGGTGGACCACCTGGGGCATGAGCGGCAATGTCAAAATCAAATTGGTGCGCGTCGATAAAACCGCCGCTTATCTTATCACCGGTGCGGTTCTCCATGACAGCAGTCCTTTTTATTATACCATCCCCTGCAGCGTTTTGCCCGGGTCCTATTTCGTCAGGGTTAACCAGGTTGGCACGGCATCGGGAATATCGGGGAACTTTACCATAAACACCGGCCCCTGTATAAGGGTTTTTTCTCCTACCGGCAGCGATGCCTTCGCGCATGGCGACCAGGTAACCATCACCTGGGACAGCGCGGGAATTACCGGGGATGTTAAAATCAAGATGGTGCGTGTCGATAAAACCGCCAGCTATTTGGTAAGCGGCGGTACTCCTTATAACAACTCGCCTTTTTATTATACCATCCCGGGACCGGTTACAGCCGGCAGCTATTTTTTCAGGGTCAGTAAACCGGGCATAACATATGGAAAGTCCGGGGACTTTTATATAAAACCCGGTGTGTCCAGCATCACCGTGCTCTCGCCTATCGGGGGCAGCGTTTTCGCCGTAGGCGGGCAGATCGCCGTAGATTGGTTGACAGACGGGATAAACGGCGATGTGGCCATCACATTAAAAAGTGCCGGTGGGGGAGTCGATTACCAGGTTACTCCTGCTGCTGCTTATAACAGCGCTCCCTACATTTATACGATTCCCTGCGGTGTAGAATTCGCCGGTTATTATGTAGAAGTAAGGCAGGGAGCGGTATACGGCGTATCGGGAAATGTGAATGTCAATTCCGGCACCTGCATAAATGTAACCTCTCCTTCAGCAGGGCAAGTTTACTCCAGCGGCAGCCAGTTACCTATTGAATGGGCTTGTTCCGGGATAACGGGAGATGTGACTGTTAAATTAGTACGCACCGATAAAACCGCCGGTTATCTTGTAACCGGGGCGGTTCCATATAACGGTTCACCTGTCAATTATACTATCCCGGCCGCGGTCACCCCCGGTTCTTATTTCATCAGGGTCAACAAGTCGGGGGTAATGAACGGCAATTCAGGTAATTTTACTATTAATTGAGATGCCTATCCGGCTGAGGCCGGGAAAACTATCTTTGCAGGGCTTTAGGGAATTTGTTGACCGTTCCTTTCCCTACGGCCGAGATAGGCCCTAAAACCATTCCCCGGTAAGACACGAAATATTTCCCGGCAGTTAGATCGAGCACGATTTCTTCACCGCGGATATAGGATTCGGCATCCTGCTCGCTTACCTCTATCACCGCTTCCCCGGCGGCGGCCCGAACCGCGCCGAACATTAACTCATTGCCCCGCCGCCTGTCGAAAAAAGGCGCTCCCAACTGGAGACTGTGCTGAAACAAAAAAACAGGAACCCGCTCGTAAGAAAAAAAACTAACCACTCCACTCTTCTCAAAAAAATAACCGCTGCTGCCGGGGGTCAGGTCTTGTTTGTTAGCATTTCCTGTTAGGATAGATGGGAAACCGGCTTTCGCTGTAATTTCCCGGGTATTATGAAAGGCATAATCCAGGGCCATCTCAGTGGGCAAATCCCGTGACCGGGGTTCTTTTTGTAGGACGGCGACAAAAGCCCCGGCACCTCCTTCCCGGTGCGGAAAAATCCGCCGCGCACAGGCGGCCACTTTTTTGTTCCCGGTTACAGCAGGAGAAACGGGCAGGCGGGCAGGCAGCGGCACGGGCCTTAAACCGCGCTCTAATAAAAATTCCACCTGGTTTTCATTCTCTTCCACCGCAAAGGTGCAGGTGGAATACACTAAGTATCCACCGGGGCGAAGCAGCTCTAAAGCATCTCGCAGGATGCTTTCCTGGCGCCGGGCGCAAAAACGGACATTCTTTTCAGACCATTTGGACAGGGAATGTTTGCCGCGCTGGAAAAGTCCTTCCCCGGAGCAGGGGGCGTCTACTATCACTATATCGAAAAAACCGGGCAAAGACCGGGCCAGTAAAGCAGTGGGCAGGGAAGTAACGATCACATTATCGAGGCGCAAACGGTTGATATTCCAGGTTAAGGCAGCGGTGCGTTTTTTGACTACTTCGTTGGCTACTATGTAACCGCCGGTTAATAGTTCCGCTGCCTGGGTGGCTTTTCCGCCCGGTGCCGCGGTCAGGTCTAAAACGATTTTCCCGGCAAAATCCACCACTTGTTCAGCAGCGGCAATAGCCAGCATAGCTCCGGCTTCCTGGATATAGTACATTCCCGCCGCATATTCTAAGGTGCGGGAAGGCAGGGTCTGCTGCGTCCAATAGCGGCCAAAAGGAGCATTCCAGGGTACTATCTCCCCTTTCAATTCTTCTTCGGGGCACAAGCGGCGGTTACAGCGGACGGACTTTGCCGCCGGGCGAGATAGCGATTCCATTAGCTGGACGGCTTCATCGCGGCCTATCGAAGCGGCCATGCGGTCGAAAAATTGCTGCTCTTTATTTTTTTTCATAAAAAGCCACTGTCGCGGCGCGGCTTATCAAAAGTTTTGATCAAACTT